>JAQVYQ010000053.1:3589-13411 GCA_028708575.1 Tissierellia bacterium | reverse complement strand
AAAATGCTACAATCCATCCAATAGACATGATAGGCGGGAAACATGGTCAGAAGAAAATCCAGAAGGAAGATGGAGAAAATACAGCTATGATGAAATCATTGAAAGAGACAAGACAAGCTTGGATATACTTTGGCTTAAGGATGACAGCTTAACTGATTTAGAAAACTTGCCAGAGCCAGATATTTTAGCTAATGAAATAATAGAAAATATAGAAGCAGGGCTAGAGAGTTTTCGGGCATTAATGGAAACACTTAACGGAGATTAATTCGAGGCTATGTAAGATGTATAATGCAATAAATTTGAATGGATTTTTTATAAAGGAAGAATTGTAGGAAATTATTATTTAAAAAACCCTATGATGGTAAGGAGCTTATGATATTTTATGAAGAGATGATATTTAAGTGTTTGAGTAAGAGGTGAAAATATGGTCTGGTCTATTAAAAATGAATTGATAGAAAAATCAAAAGAAGCAATGATGTCTGCAATACAAATATATAATAACCCTCTAATAAATTTTAAATCTGAAATTTTCATTGTCACATCTGTAATTTCTTGGACGTATTTAATGCATGCCTATTACCGTAGCATAAATGTAGATTATAGGTATTATAAAATGCAAGGTAAAAGAAAAAGCTATGATAGGACTAAGAATAAAGCATATAAATATTGGGACTTAGAAAGATGCTTAAATGATAAAGAGTGTCCTTTAGATAAGGGAACGATTTTAAATTTAAAGTTTTTAATCGGGATTAGACATGAAATTGAGCATCAAAGAACAGATAAAATTGATGATTATATTGGAGCGAAACTCCAGGCTTGCTCATTAAACTATAATAGAGAATTGGTAAAGTTATTTGGAGAAAAACATAGCATTCAATCACAGCTTAGCCTAGCTATTCAGCTAACACCATTAAATCCTTTACAAGAAAAACAGTTAAGAAAAGAAGCTGATAATCTAAAATATTCTAATATCATCAAATTTGTAACAGAATTTGAAGCAGGATTATCAGATGAAGAATTAAAATTACAGTCGTATGCGTACAGAGTTGTATATGTTCCTATTTCGGTAAATAGAGCTAATCAAGCTGATAAAGCTGTAGAATTTATAAAAGCTGGTAGTGAAAATGCAAAAAATGTAGAAAAAGTACTAATTCGGGGTGTTGAAAAACCCAAATATTTACCATCACAAATTGTAAAAAGAATGAATGACGAAGGGTATGAAAGGTTTTCTATGCACTATCATACTCAACTTTGGCAGAATAAAGACGCAAGAAATCCTAAGTATAATTATGGAGTGTATGTAGCCAAACAATGGTATTGGTATGAAAATTGGTTAGATGTTGTAAGGGAATACTGTCAAGAAAATCATTCATAACCAAGCTTAAAATCTTTACGAAAATTTGATTAGGATGAATTTAAAATTATTAATTGATCAGGGGGCAAAAATGAATAATTTAGAAAATCAAGCCATATTATTAGGTGCCAAATTAACAGAAATTGCGATTAGAAATACTACAGAGACTATAATTAATAAAGTATCTGCAGTCAAAGCAAAAAAAGATGATAAAGAAACAATAAATGTCCTAGAAGAAATAATTAATGATTTAATAAAAGATAAAAATGATTTGATTCAGGTATCCAGAGCATATGAAGAAGAGTTTATAATGAGGAAAATATCAGAAGATGACCTAGTATATATTACAGAAAATTTAATCCCAGTCCTTAATGAGTTATTTATTACATTAATGGGTTTTAAAACAATTGATGATGAAGATACTTTGAAAATGGAAGAAATTCAGTCTTTAATGAAAATTTTACATCCAATTTTATCTACTGAAACTTTAAAAATATTGCAGTTATTAGGATTTGATTTCAAATCGGCTATTGGTGAACCATTAACTGAGTTGTTAAGAAATCTGATTCTTAGCAAAACAATCTCAAATAATACAAATATGACAGAAATTATAACTCCAGAAATAGTGGAATTGTTGAAAAATAAAAATGCCTTTGATAATTTTTTAAAGTTTGCGAAAGAACTATAGCTTTATACATATTAATTTTATTAACTAGATAAAAAACATTAATAACGGAGGATTCACTAATGAAATAGGAACTGGGATTGGGATGGGTAAGACAAAATAAATATGTATAGAAATCACATAAATAAAACAGAAATGAATGATAAAATAATGGCTAAATTCCAATTGAAATCTCTTGAACAACTCCTCTTTAAAGAAATTAGAAGGGAATAAATCTATTGAAAAATAAATATACATACAAAAACACCATAGATTCTTTTAATAAGATTTCCATGGTGTTTCTTTTTGTAAGCCACTTGGCATTATTTATTCTATTATTCTAAAAAACTTTTTTACCCAATTTCGTTCCAGTCGAGAACTTCAATCCTCTACAAACATTGGTTTTATCAGCTTTCTATTTATTTTTAACTATTCCCACTCAATAGTTGCTGGTGGTTTGCTTGTTATGTCATATACTATTCTGTTTATATGTTTTACTTCATTGGTTATTCTTCTTGAAGCTGTATCAAGTACATCATAAGGAATTCTAGCCCAATCAGCAGTCATAAAGTCTGTAGTTTCTACAGCTCTAAGAGCTAAGGTATAGTCATAGGTTCTTTCATCTTCTGTAACTCCAACGCTTTTCATATCTGTAATTACTGCAAAGTATTGATTAATATCTCTATCAAGACCTGCTTTTGAGATTTCTTCTCTAAAGATATAATCCGCATCTCTTAAAATATCTAGCTTTTCTTTGGTGATTTCTCCAATAACTCTAATGCCTAAGCCCGGTCCTGGAAATGGTTGACGCCAAACTAAGTAATCTGGTAATCCTAATTTCTCTCCGATTTTTCTTACTTCATCCTTAAACAATAGTCTTAAAGGTTCTATTAAATCCTTAAAATCTACTACACTTGGTAGTCCACCTACATTGTGGTGAGATTTAATTACCTTGCCATCACCTACACCACTTTCTATTATGTCAGGATATATTGTTCCTTGTACTAAGAAGTCTACTTTACCAATTTTCTTTGCTTCTTCCTCAAAAATACGTATAAATTCTTCACCAATGATTTTTCTTTTAGTTTCAGGGTCTGTTATATTTTCCAATTTACCTAAGAATCTGTCTTGAGCATTGACTCTTATAAAGGTAGAATCAAAATTCATTGAAAATGCTGCTTCAACTTCATCGCCTTCGTTTTTTCTCATAAGTCCAGTATCTACAAATACACATGTTAACTGATTACCGATTGCTTTTGACATCAAAGCTGCTACAACAGAAGAATCTACGCCACCTGATAGGGCGCACAGTGCTTTTCCATTTCCCACTTTGTTTTTTATGTCTTCTATTTGGTAATCTATATACTTATCCATTGCCCAATCACCTGTGCACTTGCAATCACTGTAGAGGAAATCTTTTAAGACATTATTATCAACATCTGATTCTATTTCAAGAATAGGAATACCTAACTCAGATATTTTATCACTTTTTCCACCACTAAATATGATACCTACTGGGTTTGATCCTTTGACTTCATCAATTGAAATTGTATAAGGTTTAACTTCACAGTAAACACCATGCTCTCTTACACGTCTAGCAATTAATTGTTTATATTGACTACCAAAATCCATTATTAAAACTAATTGGTTTTGCATTTTGTCACCTCACATGATTTATCCTTAATTTATTATGACTTATTTTATCATAAATAATAGATTAATAGAAATATTATTATGAATAAATAAGAGTAATATAAATTGATTACATTGAAAACAGTAAATCATGAAAGTATTTACTTCTTTCAATGGCAGTATACTTTTGTAGATTTAGAACCAAACTAAAACTATACATTTTTCAAAGGTCCGTGTCACATATGTTTGACAACTCTAGACATTTTTCACAATATTTACAACATTGTTATTTGCAAAACAATAATATTTTGATATACTACATGTGTATAATGTAAAGTGCGTATTTTTACTTAAATACTTTTGGTTGGAGGAGATAAATAATATGAAAACTGACGTTCAAATTGCACAAGAATCAAAAATGGTACCAATTATTGATATTGCATCTAAACTTGGAATTAAAGAAGACGATGTAATTAACTATGGTAAATATAAAGCAAAAATATCATCAAGAGCAATTGAAGCATTGAAAGACAAGGCAGACGGGAAATTGGTTTTAGTAACTGCAATCAACCCAACACCAGCTGGTGAAGGAAAAACTACTACAAACATTGGTCTTTCAATGGCATTAAATAAAATAGGCAAAAGCTCTATAACAGCTATAAGAGAACCTTCTTTAGGACCTAGCTTTGGTGTTAAAGGTGGGGCAGCCGGTGGTGGTTATGCACAAGTAGTACCAATGGAAGATATAAACCTTCATTTTACAGGAGATTTCCATGCAATCACTACTTCACATAATTTGATATCAGCAATGCTAGATAACCACATTCAACAAGGCAATATCCTAGGTATAGACCCTAGAAGAATAGTATGGCATAGAGTATTAGATATGAATGATAGAGCATTAAGAAATGTAGTAGTAGGTCTTGGTGGCAAACCAAATGGTATGCCAAGAGAAGATCACTTCGACATAACAGTTGCTTCAGAAATCATGGCAATATTCTGTTTAGCAAATGACTTAGAAGATCTTAAAGAAAGAGTAAGTAATATAATTATTGCATATAACTTTGCAGGAGAACCTGTATATGTAAAAGATATAAAAGCACAAGGGGCAGTAGCATTATTAATGAAAGATGCTATGGCACCGAACTTAGTTCAAACATTAGAAAATACCCCAGCATTAATTCATGGTGGACCATTTGCAAATATTGCACATGGATGTAACTCTATGACAGCTACAAAATTAGGATTAAAGTTAGCAGAATATACAATAACTGAAGCAGGCTTTGGTGCAGACCTAGGAGCAGAAAAGTTCTTTGATATAAAAGCTAGATTTGGAGAGTTAAAACCAAATGCAACAGTAATAGTAGCAACAGTAAGAGCATTAAAGCATCACGGTGGAGCAAAGAAAGAAGAATTAGGCACAGAAAACCTAGAACAATTAGCAGCAGGCTTTGAAAACCTAGAAAAACACATAGAAAACATGAATAAATTTGGTGTACCTTCAGTAGTAGCAATTAACAAATTCCCTACAGATACAGACGCTGAATTAAACTATGTAATTGACAAATGTAAAGAGCTTGGCGCAGAAGCAGTACTTTCAGAAGTATGGGGAAAAGGCGGAGAAGGCGGAATTGAATTAGCAAAGAAAGTAGTAGAAGTATGTGAAACAAAAGAAGCTAATTTCAAGCCGTTATATGATGAAGAAGAAACAATCAAAGGAAAGATAGAAAAAATAGCAAAAGAAATCTATGGAGCTGACGGAGCTGATTTCACAAATTCAGCAAACAAAGACATAGCACAAGCAGAAAAATTAGGATATGACAAGATGCCAATATGTATGGCAAAGACACAATATTCATTCTCAGATGATCCAAAATTATTAGCAAGACCAAAAGGATTTAGAATAACAGTTAGAGAAGTAAGAATATCAGCAGGTGCAGGATTCTTAGTAGCACTAACAGGAGATGTAATGACAATGCCAGGATTACCAAGGATTCCTGCCGCAAATAATATAGATATTCTACCAAGTGGAGAAATAGTAGGGTTATTCTAATTTGTTAATAAATATAGCTGGGTAAATATTTACCCAGCTTTTTAGTGCTGGCACAGCTTTAACACATTAATACATAACTATATTGTACAAGGAGGAATAATATGGTATATGAATCAAGATTAAAAAACCAGCAAGCTGACGCATTGTTTGAAGCAATTCTTTTGATTGATAACGAGGAGGAATGTTATAGATTTTTTGAAGATCTCTGTACTGTTAAAGAAGTACAAGCAATGTCTCAAAGATTTGAAGTGGCTAAATTACTTAAAGCAAAAAAAACATATAATGAAATTGAAGCTGAAACCAAGGCAAGTACTGCAACAATTAGTAGAATAAATAGATCATTAAATTATGGAGCAGACGGTTATGAACTAATATTTAAAAAATTAGGTATATCAGTTGAAGACAAGTAAAATTTATTTTTGTCGATTCATAGCAACAACTATTTTTAAATAAATAAAAATAGTTGTTGCCTTTTTCATATTTAGGGAATATAATGAGTCTAATATTCAAAAAGGAGGTCTTAATCTTGCTAATTAAAAATATTAACAAGAGCGTATGGAAATCTATATTTGGCTGTTTCAAGAATAAGATTTCCGAAGTTACAAGGAGTACCTCACTATTATAAAACTCAAAAATAATAGGAGGTATATATAAATGAAAAAAGTTGTTTTAGCATACTCAGGTGGATTGGATACATCAGTTATTATTCCTTGGTTAAAAGAGAATTATGACTGTGAAGTAATTGCAGTAACTGGTTATGTAGGTCAAGATGATGATATTGAGGCTGTTAAGAAAAAAGCTATCAGTTCAGGAGCTAGTAAGATTTATGTAGAAGACTTACGAGAAGAGTTTTTAACAGAATATGTATGGCCAGGATTAAAAGCTGGATGTATATATGAGAATAAGTATTTATTAGGGACTTCATATGCTAGACCAGTTATAGCAAAAAGATTAACTGAGATTGCACTTATGGAAGAGGCAGATGCAATCTGTCATGGTTGTACTGGTAAAGGAAATGACCAAGTTCGTTTTGAACTGACAGTAAAGGCTTTCGCCCCAGAGATGGAAATTATTGCACCTTGGAGAATCTGGGATATTAAGTCTAGAGAAGATGCAATTGAATATGCAAAGAAAAAAGGGATAGAAGTTCCTGTAACAAAGGAACGTCCTTATAGCATGGACGGGAATATTTGG
The DNA here is from genome assembly GCA_028708575.1 of Tissierellia bacterium. Taxonomy (GTDB): domain Bacteria; phylum Bacillota; class Clostridia; order Tissierellales; family Tissierellaceae; genus UBA3583. Next base: position 6,514 of record JAQVYQ010000053.1, on the reverse strand, counting down.
CACTTAAGTCATGAAGGAGGAGACTTAGAGAATCCTTGGAATGAACCAAAAGATGATCTATATTTGATAATAACTCCACCAGAAAAAGCACCTGATACCCCAACTTATGTTGAAATTCAATTTGAAAAAGGAATACCTGTAGCTGTTAATGGTGAAAAATTAGGAGCAGTTGAGCTTTTAGAAAAACTGAATAATTTAGGAGCTGCCAATGGCGTAGGTATTGATGATATAGTAGAAAATAGATTAATAGGAATGAAATCTAGAGGAGTTTATGAAACCCCAGGGGGAACAATTCTTTATAAAGCTCATCAAGAACTAGAATACTTGACTCTTGATCGTCAGACAATGCATTATAAGGAACTTGTTGCTTCAAAATATACAGAGTTAGTATATGATGGAATGTGGTTTACAACTTTAAGAGAAGCACTTGATGCTTTTGTAGATGTAACACAAGAAACATGTACTGGAACAGTTAGAATGAAATTATATAAAGGGAACTGTGTAGTTGCAGGAGTTAAATCTGATTACTCACTATACAGTGAAGATTTAGCAACATTTGAAGAAAGTGATTACAATCAAGGGGATTCAGCAGGTTTCATTAACCTATTTGGACTTCCAATAAAGACAAAGGCAATGTTAATGAAAAAGTCAAATAAATAATTTATATTATAAATAAATTAATTAATTACAAGGAGGTCTTAATCTTGCTAATTATAAATATTAATAAGAGCCATTGGGAATCTGTATTCGGCGGCGTTGTGAATAAGATTTCCAGAGGTATAAGGAGTTCCTCACTATTTTAAAAATAACTTATAAAAAAATAGGAGGAATATAAAATGATAAAGAAAATAATTGTTATGTTACTAGTGGTGTCTATGATGGTTGGATTTGGTGCATGTTCAAGTGAGGAACCAGCTGGAAAAGTAGTTGAAGAAGGTAATACTCCAGCAACAGGTGAACCAACAGCTGTGTCTGGAAAAGTAGACAAGATAAAAGAAGAAGGAAAAATAGTACTTGGGACAGCAGCAGGATATCCACCTTTTGAGTTTCACAAAATAATTGATGGTAAAGATCAAATAATAGGTGTTGACTTAGAAATTGCTCAAAGAATTGCTGATGAATTAGGTGTAGAACTGGAAATAGTAGATATGAAGTTTGAGGGCGTAATTCCAGCTCTTGTTACAGATGATATAGATATGGTTATCGCTGGGATGGTTGCAACTGAAGAAAGATCAAAGGCAGTTGATTTCTCAGTTCCATATTACCAAGCAAATCATAAGATTGTAATTAGATTAGAAGATAAGGATAAGTTTATTGAATTTGCTGATTTAGATGTTGAAGGGGCAAAGATTGGAGTGCAAAAGGCCACTACACAAGATACTTTAGCTAATGAAATATGTAAGAATGCAGAAGTAATAGGTGTTAGTTTGCTTCCTGACGTTGTAATGGAAGTAAAGGGTGGTAAGATTGATGCTGCAATAATTGCAGAACCAGTAGCAATGGCATATGTTAGTCAAAATGAAGATTTATACATGCCAGATATAACTCTTGGTCAAGAGCCTGGAATCAATATAGCAGTAAACAAAGGCAATCAAGATTTGTTAGATGCGATAAATCCTGTAGTGGAAGAAATGATTGCTAATGATGAAATAATTGGATTAGTAGAAAAATATAATGCTTTAGCACAAGAATAAAGAAAACCCCTGGGAGTTCCCAGGGGTTTTCTTCTTAGTAAAGATAGTGGAAATTTTATATTTTAAGTTGTATAATAAAAATAATCTCACTCTCAAGTGAGATTATTAAATTTAAGGACTATTGAGGAGAGAAATAAATGAAGGCATTTTCTAGAACAGAACTTCTCTTAGGAGTAGAGGGTGTAGATAAACTAAAAAGCTCTAGAGTGGCAGTATTTGGAGTAGGTGGTGTGGGCTCCTTTACAGTTGAAGCTCTTGTAAGAAGCGGAGTAGGCAATATTGCAATATTTGATGATGATAAAGTAAGTTTGACTAATATAAATAGACAAATAATAGCTACAAGAAAAGCAATTGGGAAATGTAAGGTAGAAGTAATGAGAGATAGGATTTTAGAGATTAATCCTAAATGTAATGTTGAAATACATCAAACCTTTTATGGTGCTGATAATGCTGATGAATTTAATTTTTCCAATTATGATTATATTGTTGATGCAATTGACACTGTATCATCAAAACTAATATTAATTGAAAAAGCAAAGGCTTGTAATACACCTATAATTAGCTGCATGGGTGCAGGGAATAAATTAGACCCCACCAAATTTGAAGTTGCTGATATATATAAAACAAGTATCTGTCCTTTAGCTAGAGTTATGAGGCATGAATTGAGAAAAAGAGGTGTTGAATCTCTTAAAGTTGTCTATTCTAAGGAAGAGCCAATAAAACCTATTGAAAATGAAAAAGACAATTATGAGAACAAATTTGTATGCCTACCTGAAACATTAAACAAGAGTACACAAAAAAAACAAATACCAGGAAGTATAGCATTTGTTCCATCTGTAGCAGGTTTGATTATCGCTGGAGAAGTAATCAAGGATTTATGTGGAAGATACTACGAATAAATTATAGGAGGATGATTTATAGCATTGAGGAAGAGAAGCATCCCCATCAGTTAAAGGAAAATATCAGTCATGCTCAAGAGATTGCTAAGACATCAAGTTGGACTTATGATATTCAAAAAGATGAATATTTCTATACTAATAAAATTTTTAAAATATTAGGCTGCCGATTTGAAGAATTTGATGTCGAGTATAGAATTATTACTAGAAATGGAGACGAAAAGTATTTTGCAGACGCTAGCTTTACATCATTAACACCTAGTGCCTATTTTAATCATTATAATGAGTTTTCTAAAGATGACTATGATAGAATTTAATGGCAAGGCCTGTTAGAA
>JAQVYQ010000053.1:0-3489 GCA_028708575.1 Tissierellia bacterium | reverse complement strand
AAATGGAGACGAAAAGTATTTTGCAGACGCTAGCTTTACATCATTAACACCTAGTGCCTATTTTAATCATTATAATGAGTTTTCTAAAGATGACTATGATAGAATTTAATGGCAAGGCCTGTTAGAACTTATGAATAGTATTAAACTAAATTAAGCCAAGGGGTTCCTTGGCTTAACATTTTGTTCCTTCTAAATTTTCACTAATTCTATCCATGGCTATTTTACCGTCTGCAATTTCAATTATCCTATCTGCTCTTTCTGCCATTTTTCTATCATGTGTAATGATAATGAAGGTTGTATTTAATTTCTCATTAATACCTCTAAGGATTGAACAAACAGTTCGAGTGCTTTCTGTGTCAAGATTTCCCGTAGGTTCATCAGCTAAAATAATCTTAGGCTTATTCATTAGTGCCCTTGCAATTGCAGTTCTTTGTTGCTGGCCACCTGACATTTTTGATGCTAAATTGTTCTTGACCTTGGAGAGTCCAACATAATCCATTAGTTCATCTGCCCATTCCTCAACCTCTTTTGTTACATGATTGTGCATAATTTTATATGGAATAAGGACATTTTCCTTTGCAGTAAATTCTGGCAACAAGTGATGGAATTGAAATATAAATCCAATTGTTTCATTTCTCAATCTAGCCAATTCCACATTATTCATAGTATCAGTTCTCTTTCCAGCAATATAAATTTCTCCACTAGTCGGTTTATCTAAGGTACCCATAATATTAAGCACAGTACTTTTGCCACTTCCTGATTCTCCAATAATTGAGTTAAAGCTACCTTCTTCAAATCCTATATTAATATCAAAAAGCACTTGAGTTTGAGACTCTATAGAGTCACCATATATTTTATTTATATTTTTTAATTCTATAATATTATCCATTTCTAATTACCTCGATTGGATCTAGACGTGATGTTGTTCTTGCCGGTATTAAAGATGCCAAGGTTGCTGAAATTACAGCTACTATAGCTGAAGCAATGATAAAAATTGGGTTTATATATACAGGAACAATGGGGGTTCCGTCAGGATTTACTACAAATATTGAAAACAAGAATAAAAGGCCGATTCCTATTGCTATGCCAAAGATGGCACCTATAATTCCTAGCATTAGCCCTTGAAATACAAATATTAGACTTGCATCTCTATCTTGTATGCCCATTGCTTTAAGTATTCCTATTTGTTTTGATCTTTGAACTACTGATACAGCAAGAACACTGGATATTCCCAATAGAACAGCTACTAAAACAAATCCTTGAATCATATAGCTTGAAATGCTTTGTGCATTTAAGCCAGTAAGCAGAGATACGTTTAAGTCTTGCCAGTTTTCTACTTTTAAATCTTCTTCTGATAAGGCATAATCCACTTGCTCTGATATATCAACAGCAGAAAAGACTTCTTTTACTTGCATTTCTATAGAGTTTATTCCAACAATTGAAAGTAGATTTTCTGCAGTTTCTAAATTTGTTACTACCCAGGTATCATTTAGTGTAGAAGTACCTAAATCAAATAATCCAGTAATTTTAAGTTGAAACAAGTCTCCACTAGCTGTAGTTATTCTGATTCTATCGCCAATTCTTTTATTGGATTTTATTGCAAGTTCTTTTCCTATTATAACTTCATTAGTATTGTATGGTAAAACCCCTTCATATAGATTTGTGTTAAACTTATAAATATTGTTTGCATCTTCTAATATAAATCCCCTTATAAGTATGGAAGCAGTTTCATCATCATATGCTACTAAAGCTGGACCATCTAATGCTGGGGAAATATTTATAATATCATCGTTTGATATTTTGGTTTCATATATTGCTCTTTCATAATCTTTAATTATCTTTTCATCATTTTCTGATGTTATTGTAATATGAGAAGAGCTACCAATAGTTGTATTGATTAAATCTATTTGCAAACCATCAATTAAAGCTCCTAGAAATATTTGGACTGCCACTCCTACAGTAATTCCAAGAATGATTAACATGGTCTGATTCTTTCCTGACTTTAAAAACCTTAAGGCGATTTCAAGAGATAATCTCATTTAGATCACCCTTTATATTAGCCCCTTCTTTTAGATCCATTGGAGGATTAACAACAATGATGTCATTTTCATCTATTCCATCAATAATACTAATTTGATAACCATCCGTTAACCCAGTTTCTACATATGCTTTTTTAACAGTGTTGTTTTCTACAATAAACACATACTTTTTCCCAGCTTCATCTCTTACACATTCACTTTTTAGTAATATGGTGTCTTCTACAGAATCAACAGTTATAATTGCGCTGCCTTCATATCCAAATTTTATATATTCGTCTGGAATGAGAATTTTTATCTTTATTTCTATCTTTGGAGTTTTCCCTGCTGTATCATCAATATTAGCAACCTTTGATATAAATGATACTTGTCCTTCATAGCTTGTATCTAAGCCATCGACTTTTACTGAAGCAATCTGTCCTTCTTTTATCAATATAGCATCTTGTTGAGCAACTCTTGCTATAAATTCGTAAGAATTTGCTCCATGTATTACTATTTTATCGTTGTTTTGTGTTTTTTTAGAAGCTTCAATAGGAAAGTCAGTAATGTACCCTGAAATAGAAGAGTATATTTTAGAATCTTTGATTTTAGTATTCAGGCTGTCAATATCCAAATTAGCAGTTTCTATTTGCCTTTGCAATGATGCAATATTCTGCTCTTTCTTTTCTTTATTATTATTTTGATTTGTAATAGTATCATTTAAACTCAATTCTGTTGTTTTTATTTTACTATTAATATTGTCAACATTTGTGATATGTTCTTCAAGTTCCACTTGACTAATAGCGCCTTTATCGTATAAAACTTCGGCTCTTTGTAAATCCTCATTTGCTTTAATTAAGTCATTAGACAAGACAAGAAACTCTTCTTCTTTTTTTAATATTTCATTTTCCAGTAAAATGGAATCCGTATTATTAGTATATAAGCTATTTAAATCAGATTTAAGTTGCTGTATATTTAATTTTGCCTTTTCTAGTGACAAAACAAGATCTTCTGAATCTAATTCTGCCAGTAACTTGTTTTCTTCAACTAAGTCATTTTCTTTAACATAGGTGTTAATTACATTTACATTGGACGGAAGGGAAATGATCTCTATATCATCAGAATTAATAGTACCGGTTATCTCTATTTTTTTTGTAATACTCCCCATAGAACTCTTCATTGTATCTACTTGTAAAACTTCTTTGTTACTAGATAAAAAATATACTCCTACAATTGCTATAGCAACAACTAACAAACCAATAAGTAATTTGTTCTTTTTCATTTAAGTCCCCCTTATAAAAAGCAGATTATATCACTAATTAATATATGTTTCTAGTTTGGGATTACATCATTTCTTCAATCTTAACATTTTATCTATGAATAATCCATTTTCTAGTTAAATAGTAATCAAAGAATTATATTTTGCCCAAATAGATATATACCCAACTTTTGTATATAATAAAATTTAATATAA
>JAQVYQ010000052.1:1964-13457 GCA_028708575.1 Tissierellia bacterium | reverse complement strand
TTAGTTTTTCAAAAATATCATTTATAAAAACCATAACTGTATTTACAGTTCTATAATTCTTAGATAGTGTAATGCATTCTTCTCCAGTGGTCTTTTCAATATCATCAATGACATTATAAAAGACATCTATATCTGCACCTCTAAACCCATATATAGATTGTTTTGGGTCCCCTACTACAAATAAATTGTTTAAATCTAATTGGCTATCCATCGATGAAAGCTTGTAAAATATACTCTTTTGGACTTCATTAGTATCTTGAAATTCATCAATCATTATATATTTAAACTTGTTTTGATATTTCTCTCTAATATCCTTATTATCTAACAGGCGTAAAACCTCTAATTGTAAATCTTCATAATCAAGACCACTAATTTCATTTTTCTTATTTGAATATAGTTTATCAATTTCGATTAGTAAATCTAAAAGACAAATATACTCCCATTTATATATTTTTTCTTTGCACAATAGAACCCTGTCTATTGTTTCTTCTACAGTTTGAAGTTTTTCAGCTTCATTTTTACTTGTTCCTAAATTATCCTTTATATATTCAAGAATTTCAAATAATTCATCTTCCTTGTAATCATCATTTCTAAATTTTATCCATAAAAGTTCATCGGCAAGTCTGACTATTTTACTTCTTTTAGTAAGCTTTTCCTGTAAATAAACTATAGTATCCCTTATAAAGTTTAAATCATCTTTTTGAATATTAAAACTGTCAATATGGTTTAAGGTAAAGAATTTTACTTCCTCAAAAGATAGGCCTACAGTCCTAATGTTATTATATAAATTCCTTATATCGGAAGTTAAGTTTTCAACTCTAAATTCGTTAAGCAACAGCAGAAAATCATATAGATTTTCATCTCTTAAGCCTTTATTTATTGCTTCCATTATGCTGCTATTCAGTAGTTCTATTGATGTAGATTCATCTAATACATGGAACAATGGATCAACCTTTGCTTCAATAGGATTTTCTTTTAGAATCTTTCCGCAAAAAGAGTGAATCGTTGAAATATTGGCCTTTTCCATATCCCTATAGAATCTTGTCCACTTATTAGCTTTGTGAAAGTTTTTCCTTATTTCAGCTCGTATTCTTTCAACCATCTCTTGAGTTGCTTTTTTTGTAAAGGTAATGGCAACAATAGATTCCACTTCCTTTCCTTCTTCTAAATCTCCATTTTCCAATATATATACAAATCTTTCTGTTAAAACCTTAGTCTTACCTGTCCCAGCGCCGGCATTTACTGCTACAGATCTATCTATTGTTTCTATAGCCTTCTTTTGTGGATCCATTATTCGTCAGCTCCCTCATCAATATTTTCGTATCTACAAATATCTTTATAAGGGCAGAAAGGTGAGCATTCTAATGGATTTACAGAAAAGTTTCCATTATTTATTTCACGAACAATATTTCCTATAATATCCTTAGTTTTTTCCAAAGTATTATCCCAATCTTCCCTTTCTACTGATCCCTTTTGTCTCTTAGTAATAAAAGAAGCCTCTCCTAAAACACCTATTGCGTTATAATACTCTCCATTTGAAAGTATGCTATATACACCAGCAATAACATCTCTACTCTCTTGAGACATAATGTATACTGGTAATTGTAAGGATAGCCCTTTTTCTATACTGTCTAAATCTCTTTTCCCGTATGGACTAGATTTGTAATCAATAACTACATATTTATCATTATCAATTGATTTATCAATTCTATCAATTTTCCCTCTAAATCTTACATCTCCATAACTTGTTTGGATTAATAAAGGAGTATCTCTACCAAATTCGTATTCAAATTCCCATGGAAGGATATTGTCTTTAGACTCTTTAATCCTCTGTATATCCTTTTTTATAAAGCTTTTGAGCTTATTATATATATTATCTATTAAGAGGTTGTCATTAATATTATCCTCATTGTATTCCTTCATAGATGCATATTTATATGTCAATTCTTTAATATAATCAAACGTATCTTCTACATCAAAACTTATTTTATTATCTAATAATTGATCCTTATATTTTTCATAATAATAGTGTAGTACTTCGTGATAGATGGAGCCAATGTCAAAGTTGTCAAAATCTTCTGCTTTCCTTCCCATTTCCTCTACCTTAAAAAAGTCATGTAATTGGAAATAATATGGACATTTAGCATATCCCTCTAAGTATGAAATTGAATATACTTTATCATTTAGTTTTTCACTAATAAAGCCCCTTATTTTATCATTATCTAAAAATCCTTTGTACTTATTAAATTCTTTTGATTTTCTTTCTTCTTCCAAATCAACAATCTTATTTATTGCTGTTATTTCATTTTTAAAAGTATCTATAAATTGAGGAATATACTGTTCTTCTATTTCATCATTAAAATACTTGTATAAAAATGTATTTAAAACATCCTTTTTACTTGTAATACTATCTATAGGGCTGTTAATAAGATAGTCTAAATCAATAGTTGAGTATCTTAGTTTATCTTCTATTTTTTCCCCATTTATTTTAGACAATAGCTCATCTAAAAATATAGAGGGTATATTCTTCCCTTCCTCTAGAGAGTTTTCATTATATGAAAGATATAGATTATGGCTACACGATGATATCAGAGATGAAAATTTTAACGCTTCATTAGAAAACCTTTCGTAATAATTCATAATATCTATGCCTATTTCTTTTAAGACATCATAATTTTCATTGGATAAGAAGTAGTTTTTATCATCTAATCTTGGATACTCCTCTTGGGATAGTCCAACAACAAATAAAAATTTATGCTTTAATCCTCTTGAATTTATAGGATTTAAAATAGTTAATCCATTTATAGTCTCATCTGTTTCAAAAATCTCTTCCTGACTACAAAAATCTTCTAAAACCAATAAATAATCTTCTAGAGTGATTTTCTCTTCTATTAGATTTATATCATTCATTATATTAATAATATCCTTTAGTTTTTGAAGAGCCATTAAGTCTCTATAAAACATATCATAGTCTTTTATCATATTATAATTTTGAAATATAATAGACTCTACATCATAGTCTTGAATTAGCTTTACTAAATTCTTATTATAATTTGAAACCTTATCCTCAAATAATAAAAATTCAAATTCCAAGTCAATTCTTTGCATAAGATCTAGTATATTTCCAATGCTTCTATCATTGATATTAAGTCTTTGGGAGCTATTTATTAAAACTTTTAGTTCATCCATACTGGAAAAGTTTAGTTTTCTTATTTCATACTCCAATTCATCTTTTAAATCATTATTCACTATTGGAAAATATGCTGATTTAATTCTACTTAACAGATCTTCCTTAGCCCCCTCTGACAATTTAGTTTTAATAATTTTTAAAAACTCTTTTATAATTGGAATTTTGTTCATAGATGTCTTTTTGCTTTTCTTAAGAGGTATTTTTTCTTCATCAGAAATCTTATATAGATTATTACTATATGACTCACTTAGGATGACAATAGCCATGTCATCTAAATTAAAGCCTTTACTAAGTTTGATTTTTATTTCTCTAAATACTTTCTTAAGCTCAATATATGTTGATGGACATTTGACAAGGTCAATATTATTCATATAATCTAGTTTATTGTCATCGTAGCCAAAAATTTTATCGCTTAATAATTCAATTTTGTTTTTTGTCTTATAATCAGTAATTTCTATTTCAAAGCCAAGATTCCGTAACTTTTCTATACTATGATTTAATACTATATTATTTTGTGTGCTCTTAAATGGTATATTTATAAAAATATCTATTTCTTTTTTTGTGAGTTCTTTAATAATTTCAATTTCAACTGGTCTAAAATCAAAAAATTCATCAATTACAATAAAATCAATATTTACAAGGTAGTCTAAGTTATTCTTTAATTTGTTTATACAATTAAGATAATCATTTTCCCTATCTGTCAGATTTCTATCTATTAATATTCTTTCATACTCTTTATATATTAAACCAATTTCTTTATAGTAAAGATTATTTGGGCATCTCTTAATAAACTCATCTGGTGTAATCAATGACCTTTTTATCTCTCTTACTATATCCATACATACTTCTATAAAGCCTTCCATATTGATAAAATCCTTATAATATGAAAGTTTCCCTTCACTCTTAAGTTGTTTTAAAGTGTTTCTCATTATAAGCTTTTTAAAAGGCTCGTCTATAGTTTTATATGTATCCTCTTTTATAATACTCTTGACTATATCATCAAATGTAAAAATATTTAGTTCGAAAACAGAACCTAGCTCATTGATGAAATCTCTTCTATATTTTTTCAGTAAGTCACCATTAGGTAATATATAATAAAAATTACTGCCTTTATTGTCTTTCAAATAAGAAATACATCTATTTTTTAGTTGAACTTTATTTTCATTGTTAAATGGACCTAAATACACTATTTTTTTTGACATTTTTACACCTACTTATAACAAGATTTTAATGAAAGGTTTTTGCGCTTTTTGCAAAATCCTACCCGTAGCGTTTCAACGAGGCAGGAGATATTCTCGCCGTCTGTTTAGCTAATCGATCCCGCCACTTATAGAAGTGGGGGAAATCTTAATGCCTCGTTTATATTATCAAAAGCTAATTTACTTGCACCTATTATACCTGCATCGTTAAGGTATATTGCTGGAACAATGGTCATACCATTTGTATCATTTACATAGTTTTTATAGTTTTCGATCATTAAATCCCACCAAATGTCTCTAGAATTTATTATTCCACCACCTATGACTAAACCTTGAGGATCAAATGCATTTTTCATTGTTGATATAAAAACAGATAAATTAAAAGCAAAGTCTTCAATAACTTTCTTAGAGTTTTCATCTGTATTGTAAGTTGAGAATATGTCTTCCCCTCTTTTTTTCATTCCCGTTTGTTCTTTATAGGAGTTTTCAATACCAGTTCCTGAAATATATTGTTCTAAACAGCCTTTTTGGCCACAGGTACACTTACGACCATTTGGATACAGTATAGCATGTCCTAATTCTCCAGCTTGAAAATTCTTTCCGTGCCAAATTCCTTCATTCTTTGTATATATACATCCACCCACACCTGTTCCTAATGTCATCATTATAAAGCTATCTAAATCTTTGCTCGCTCCTATCCAGCCTTCACATAAACCTGCTACATTTGCATCATTGCCTACAAATATTTGATACTGTGGAAATACTCTTGATAGATTTCCTCTTATATCTGTAAAAGCCCATTTATATATGTTCCCACCTACAGTAAGTACCTTTCCTTCAATTGTATCAATAAATCCTGGCGAACCTATACCAATACCAACAATATCTCTTTCTTTTCCCAATAGCTCATTAATTACTAAAGCTAATCTATTTAGTACTTCAGTTGAGCCAACTTTTTTGCCAGTATCTCGCTCAATTCTTTCAATGATTTCTCCTTGAGCGTTAACAATTCCCCCAGAGATTTTCGTACCACCTAAATCAATACCTATTGCCTTTCTCAAGATATCAGCCTCCTTAACCATTAATATCCTTAATCAGTTTTTCTGTATTAGAGTTTATCTTTTTTATGTTAACAGCTTCCATGCTTTTATCTTCTATTTCATATTCTCTCTTCAATGTTAAAATTCTATAGACCTTTTCATTAATATCATATTCTGTTAATTCTCCATCATTAACGCTATCTATTATTTTATTATATACTGATTCAACATTTTCGTTTTTATGACATACTAGGACTATATCCCCACCACTTTTCAGAAATTGAACAGATGCTTCTTCTATAGTATAATTGTCAACAATGGCTCCCATAGTCATATCGTCAGATATAACAACTCCATTAAATCCTAGTTCTTCTCTTAATATCCTATCTATTATTTCCTCGGACATAGTCGCTGGATATTTGTCATCTATTTGTGGAAATAAAATATGTGATACCATTATAGCATCTACACCATAATCAATAGCTCTTTTAAAAGGTATGATTTCTAAATTATAAAGCTCATCTAAAGATTTATGTATTACAGGTAGCTCTAAATGCGAATCAACTGATGTATTCCCATGACCAGGGAAATGCTTTGGTATAGCTATAATATTCTGGGATTTAATTCCATTCATTACCTCTATTCCTACATCAGACACTAATTCAGGTTCATTCCCATAGGATCTATTACCTATTACTGGATTATTAGGATTTGAATTTATATCTAAAACCGGAGCAAAATTAATATTAAATCCTAAACTGCTTGCTTTTATCCCAAGATTCTTTCCATATTCAAATGATAATTCATTATCATTTGAGTTTCCAAGCTTGGCAGCAGTAGGTAGGTTTCTATATATCTTTGAAAGTCTACTAACTGATCCACCTTCTTCATCAATAGATAAAAACAAAGGAACGCTATTGGTCTTATTTTCTTCTTTTAGCGAATTTAATAGACTTAAAGTTTGTTCTGCATTATCTATATTTCTGCTAAAAAAAATAAATCCGCTTACTTTGTATTGATGAATATTTCGTATTTCATTCTCATCAATTTCTTTACCTTCTAATCCAACAATCATTAATTGACCAATTTTTTCTTCAAGAGTCATTTCATTAATTTGTACTTCTACTGGATCTGTTACAGGTTCAACAGGAGGATAAATAGGCTCATCAATAATTGGTGGTTCTATAGGATTGGCCAGAATTGGTGGATTCTCTTGTTTAATACAAGCTGTAAATGCTAAAGAAATAATAATTATTATAATTATATAAAAAATTTTTTTCATATTCTCATCCTCAGTTCTATTCCATTTTATTATAGTTTATTCAAGTTTACAATATAACCATAGTTTATTTATAAATGAAAAGAATGTTAATATATGACATGGACATTTTTTAATAAGTGCTTACTAATATAAGTAGTAGTAATTATTCGTTGGTTTGACATAGAAAGGTTTACTGTGATAAACTGTAAAAAAACTATCTTAAATAAACTGGGGTTGATTAAATGTCAGGACGCGAAATTATTAATATAATATTGACTTTTGTTGTAGGTATTTCTATCTATAATATCTTATTAATAATTACTATGAATAGAAATGTAAAAAAAGTGGTTAAAATATTTGAAGAAAAGAACGCCCTATCTTCTAAAACTGCTATAAATGGCATAAGGCTAGGTATAAGGCAACAAAGTGCATCAGAACGAGCATTTAAAAAGCGGGACAATAGAGCTCTTGCGTTGAATTTTCTGTTTACTGGTGGGGTTGTAAGTGTTACTGATGATCAAAGGTACTATCTCGACAAAAATAGAATGATTGCTTACAAAGAAGAATTGAATTTCATTGCTAGTATGATGATTCCGAATATATACAATTGATTAGAAAAATAGAAAATACCGGTGAATTAAGTCTCCGGTATTTTTATCATTATTCAATCTTAGACTTAACCCAATCAGCTATCATTAACTCCATATCAGCTTCTCCCTTAATTGGATAGTTAAAATAAAGGTTTTTAAGATCCTGATAATACATTAATGTTTTTGCTTTATCTTCATTATAGAAAGCTTCGTAAGCCATTAATAGTCTAGTTTTATTCATCATATATTTTGATGCCTTAATATACTTCTCAAGTTGTTTATCATATAATCTATCTATAAAGTCTTTATTACATTCTCCTATAAGCTCTAAAAAAATCCGCTCGCAATTGATCTCGTATGTATATAGAGGTAATACATAACTAAAATAAGGTACAAAGGACTTAATACATACTCTTGCACTTTCAAAATCCATATTGTCTAAATACCAATTATATTCCATCAGTTTTATCCCAGTATTAAGTGGATTAGTTATGTCTGAGTTTTCTTGTAATTGAAACAAGCTATGATCCATATCCTTAATTCGCATTCCTTTACTCATTAACCCATTAACTCTTAATTGTAGATAAAACCCTTTTCTAGCTTCCTCATCTTCAAATATAGACATTACATTATATGCATCATTTGCTACTCCACCTATTTTAAAAGGTATTCCATTAGTTAAGGCAGCAAAAATACCTGCTACACTAAATACAATTAGTATTTCTTTTATTGCAAAGTTCATATCTTTTAGCAAAATAATAAATAAAATGCTTATAATAGAAACTATGAAATTTAATATGGCCCCACCAAAATTATAGATCACGAAAGGATACTTCCCATTTTTTAATTCTGGTGGCATCATTAAGCATTGACCAGCTGTGCCTGGTATATTATACTTTTTTCGTTTTAATTTCCCCGCTTCTCTAATTATTGTTAATGAGCCAATCCTAAAAGATACAAATGAATATCCTGTAGCCAATCCAAAAATCAAATGTCCAAGTTCATGTATTATTATATGTATTACAAACCCAATAATAAAAACTAAAAGTATGGCTAAGATACTAAAAAGCGCCGATATTATGCTATGATTTCCACTATTGGTAGGAATCACATCTCCAAGATATCTATCAGAAATAAACCCTATAATAAATCCTATTAATAAACAAACTATAATAAACATAATTATTCTAATCACTTCTTTGATAGATTTACTTCTATTTTTATATTTACTTTTATATTTACTTTTATTTTTAATTTTTTCAACCTCCTCTATTACAAAGGAAAACTCATGATGAGAATCACTGCTAGGTTTGCTTCTATTAACTACTTAATACTCAAAACTGCCCCTAAGGTTATTAAAATGCATCAAATATGATAGATTAGAGAAAAGTTAACTGTTCATTAGAGCATTGCCTTAGCTTTTCTTTCAAAGGTTTGCTATAGCTACTGGATAGATTATATTTTCTCTTTAGTTGATTCACCATTATATATAATTTATCCTTATACTCTTTGCCCGCTCCACCCTTTTTATATAGGGCTTGTAATGGTTCGAATAAATTAGGAAATTCTTGTTTAATAAACTCAAAGAACACCTTTCTAGTTTTTCCTCTTAAATATAGTACTCCTGGTAAAACATAATCAATATGGCAATCAGTAGCCTGAGAGTATATGGAATCAACATTATCGAATCCATCTGTTAGAAAAGGAATTATTGGCATAAAATGAAGTCCTGTAGAGGCATTAGTTTTCGAAAACTCCTTGAGCATAGAAAATCTGGCCTTAGGTAAACTAGCATTTGGCTCAATCTTTTTTCTAATACTCTCATCAGTACAGGTAATAGTTGCAGCTACATTTACATATGTAATTTTTGATAGTTCATCAATTAAATCATAATCTCTTAAAATTAAATCTGATTTTGTTGATATAATACAAGGTGTTTTATATTTGATCATAAGACGTAAAATCTCAGGCATTAATTTATATTCCTTTTCAATCGGTTGATAGCTGTCAGTAACTCCTCCGATATTTACAACTTCTCTTTTCCATGTAGGACTACTTAGTTGCTTCTCCAATTGTTCAACAATATTTGACTTAACATATATTTCACTAAAATAATCTTCAGAATCCAAGTATTGATGTGAATAAATAGCATAACAATATTTGCATCCATGCTCACATCCTCGATAAATATTCAAATCCCATGCAAATGGAATCTTTCGTTTTAGCTTATTGCATGCTTCCGAGCAGATTATTTCTTTATACATAAGTATCAATACCTCCAATTAATATAAAAATAGAAATATGTGCAATCTCTTCATCTAAATTAACAATATAGCAAATATAGACATAGACTAAAATTTATCCCAGTGAAACATAAAAAAATTTAACTATAAAAAACATTATGATTACTTCTTAATATTTCTCTATATCAATATATCATCAGATGTTATGTAATTTCCATTTTTGTCGATAAAATAGCTTTTTAAATCAAATGGTGAAAATACGCCCTTATCTGTAACTACTCCACTACACAAATGAGGTGGTGTAATATCAAAAGCTGGATAAAATCCCTTAACCCCTTCCATAGTATGCTTTGTATCTAAAGAATGTAGTACTAATTCTGAATCCCTTTCTTCTATAGTTACAGAATCTAAATCTGAATGCCCTTGATTAGGTGCACCTGTAACAAAATATGGAATCCCCCAATAATTTGCAGCTAATGCTATCTGAAATGTGCCTACTTTGTTTACTATATTTCCATCCATTGTAATTACATCAGCTGCTGAAGTAAATACATCAACCTTTTTCTTGCCCATTGTATAAGCAGGCATATTGTCTGTTATTACTGTTACATCAGCTCCCATGTCTTGAATAACACTTGCAGTTAATCTAGCTCCTTGTAAATATGGTCTTGTTTCTGGACAAATATATTTAATATCCTTGTCTTGATTCCTAGATTCTAATACCATAAATCCTACAATAGTTTCAGCGAAACATTGAGTCATTACTGTTCCATTATTAGGGAAATTATTTACAAGATATTTTGCAACTTGGGAAATCTTTTTATATTTTCTATTGGAACTACTAATTACATTTTCAAATATAGCATTATCGACTCTTTTTCCTTCTTTCAATGCATCTTTAGCTGTTTTTAACGCATTTTCAGTTACTATTAACATATTTTCAGTAGTAGTTGGTCTTGCATGTGACAAAATATAAGCTGCATTTTCTAAGTATGTAATAAAATCATCTTTGTTTTTATCTCTAGCTTCATAGGCAGCTAATGCCATTCCCATACCTGCAGCAACATAAGGTCCTCCGCTCTGAGTAACCATATCAGCTATTGCTTGTGCAACTTCTTTATGATTAGAACATTCTATGAATCTAACTTCTCTTGGATATATTCTTCTATCTAAAATTCGAACTTTGCCCTTTTCATACCAGGCTACGTTTTCATATCTTAGCATATAGGCCAAATCTTTATCCATTCTTTCCATTACAAACCTCCTCTTTTATTTCATCATCTGCTCCTCAATATCTTTAGATATAATATTTACTACTCCGCCATTAAGAGCATAGTGAAATATTTTAGCAGCATCCTCAACATATTCAGCTCTTATATGAGACTCATCTATTGTTTTCCCAATGGCTAAAACTCCATGATTACTTAATAAACATCCAAATTTTCTATCTAATACCTTTAGCGCTTCTATACCCATTTTCTTTGTCCCAGGCAAAGCAAATTTTGCTACTGGCACCTCTCCACCTAAAAAAGGAACCATCTCTATTAGAATCAATGGAATAGGCCTTCTATTAACAGCAAATGCAGTTGCATATGGAGAATGAGTATGGAATACTGAAAACACATCATTTCTCGATTTGTATATTTCACAATGCATCTGCCATTCTGATGAAGGTTCATGCTTTCCATCAACAAGTTTACCCTCTAAATCAATAACTACTATATCATCTGCTTTCATTTTATCGTATCTAATAGATGTAGGAGTGATAACTACTAATTTCGACTCTTTATCAAAAGCACTTAAATTCCCACTTGTTCCAGCAAATAATCCTTGATTATATGAATATATGGACGTTTCTAAAATTTGTTCCTTAAGAACATCTAAATTTTCCATATTTTATCTCCTATCCAATTTTGATTTCATTATAACATAAAAGAATCAAAAACAAAGCATATCAATATATGCTTTGT
>JAQVYQ010000052.1:0-1864 GCA_028708575.1 Tissierellia bacterium | reverse complement strand
AAAGCATATCAATATATGCTTTGTTTTTGATTCTTTATTCTTCCTAATTTCCTACAATTATTTAATTATAAAAGAAATCTTACAGTTTACACGATAATTCACTATTTTACCATTTTCTACAATAGCTTGTTGGTTTTCAAGATATACACTTTGTATGTTTTCTATTGTTTTACTAGCTTCATTTACTGCTTCCTGCACTGCTGCTTCCCAGCCATTTGATGATTCTGAAAGAATTTCTATTACCTTTACTACTGCCATATAGTACCTCCTAGTTTTTATTTTTATTAGCCTTAGTGTATCCATATTTCAGTAGTTTAATTTATAAAAAAAGAAATCCATCAAATTTTTGACCGATTTCTTTTAAAACTTAATACTTAATTAACTTACATGAAAAAAAGATGCATAAATATTGAACTTAAAATAATCGCAATAATTGTTCTTTCTATAAATACCAGTACAAGCTCCCATAGCTTTAATGGTAACTTAGCCGAAAGCATAACTACAACTGTTTCTGAGAAAAATATGATTTGACTTATAGATACAGCTGTAACCATAAATCTAGCGCCTATGTGTAATGTTGCAGCCTTATCAGCAATTAATAAAACTGGTAAGAACATCTCTGCAATACCAACTGGAAAACTTGGTGCTATTTCAATAGCATTAGGTACTCTTAATAAATTAAGCAATGGTACAAATAGATTTCCTATCCATTGAAATACAGGGGTATTTTCAGCAATAATGAGAGCCAATGTACCTATAAAGCATAAGGTTGTTACTACTTTTGGTATTACTTCCAAACTATCTTTAAGACTTACTTTGATTTCTCCAAGTAATGGCGGAGCTAAGAAACCTTTCTTAACAGCTCTATTAACACCAATTTTAACGAGACTTTCTCCTGAAGTTGAACGCTTTGTAGCTTTTATATCTTCTTCAGTCTGCACTTTACCATTTAGATATACATCGCTCTTTTTATTAAATGGCGGTATTCTTGCGATTATTCCACTTGTAAATAAAGTAATTATTGATGAAATAAAATACACTTGTACAAAGTGATCTTGTAATCCGGATGTTTTTATTACCATATAGGCAAATCCTATGGAAACAGCACTAAATCCTGTAGCAACTAGTACAGCTTCTTTCTCTGTATAAACTCCTCTTCTATACAATTTATTTGTAATCAATACACCTACAGAAGAACTGGAAAGGAAAGAAACAATAGCATTAACAGCAGCCCTACCTGGTAGTTTAAATATTGGCCTCATCAATGGTTCCATTAAAGAACCAATAAAATCGATAACTCCATAGTTAATCAAGAATGGCATAACAAAAGTACTAACTAATATTATCCAGAAAACAGAAACTCCTATTGGAATAATTGTTCCTCCTGTTGCACTTCCAATTATTATTTCAGGTCCTTGATATGATGTCGTTGCTGTTAAAGTATATAATAGTGCAAAAACTCCTCCCCCTAAATACATAATAGGATGGAAAATAGAGTCCCCCTCAAAATATTCATGTAAAGCACCTTTTTTAGTAATATATATCCCATATACACTAGCAATTCCAGTAAGACATACTATTAATGTAATAACCCAAAGACCTAAATTTCCAGTAAAGTTTATTGCGCCATTATAAATATGACCAAAGGTAATATCTGTTTCTCCACCGATTGTCAATGGAACAAAAAAGATAAATACTGCTATAAAAGTATATATAATACTCTTTCTTAAACCTTCAGAATAATCTTTTTTATTTAATGAAAAGGAATCCAGAACAGGAAGATCCTCAAGATCTAGATTCTTATTGAGAATTTCCTGTTTTGAAAGAACTTTTTTGTCTTTCATCAGATTTTCCTCCTTATTGT
>JAQVYQ010000051.1:3641-13507 GCA_028708575.1 Tissierellia bacterium | reverse complement strand
ATTTGGATAAGATTTCAATTGAAAGAGTCACATTTATGTGGCTCTTTTTTTATTTTTCTTAAAACATACTTATCACAAATAAGTAATGGGCATGTAACAAATATATAAATCTGGACAAAGGAAGGGATTTACACTGAAAAAGATGCATACGGTGGGAAGAAAGCCGGTGAAGTATTAGAGCCATTAGTAAGATATAAGAACGGTTATAAGCATCTATGGGATTTCGATGGGAATATAGGTTATATAAGTAGGGAAGAGTTTATAGTTAACGTAGAAGATACTATTAGAACACTTAATACCTATAGTAAAATATGCGATTGGGGACTTGAATTTTTGAAGAGTGGCGGTTTCTATGTTACACATAGACCTGGTACAGTGTATTGGGGTTTTGATGCAGGAGGATATAACGGTAAAGGGTTTAATGGTGGGGTCTTTGAACCTCAAGTTTCAGAATATGGCCATGAATATAAAGTAATACTCAAAAATGGCGAACCATATTTAGTAAAACAAGCATTAACAGGTGTTTTAGTATTACCTATGTTTCCAGATGAAGATGAAAAAACATTTCACTATGGATCTATGGAATATTTAGGAAAACTAGCACAAGAAGTTGAACCGGACGATACATTCAATAATGGTAAATCATATGAAGATACAATGGAAGACCTATTCAATAATCCAGTACCTGCATGGTAAACATAATAATTAATTCAACAGTATTTAGAATTTATACTTCATAGGAACACCAAAAGCATATATGCTTTTGGTGTTTTTTACCAGAGTGAACTGTGGTATATAATTTATAAATGTAATTGGTATTTTATGCCCTAAAAATTTATATATTGTGTAATAACATTATCATTTTTTAATATACATAAAAAGAGGTGGTGAATGTGAAGATTGTATATATAAGCACAAAGGTTCTATATACAATAATATTAATATCAGCATTTATATTAATTTGCATTATAATATTTAATACTTATTTTCACAAAACAAATGTAACTTATTTGCCAATTACTAATAGAATTATTGGAATAGATCCAGGACATGGAGGAGTAGACCCAGGTGCAGTTTCGAAAACTGGACTAGAAGAGGATGATATCAACCTTAAAATAGCTTTAAAATTAAAGAGATTTGTCGAACAGAGTGGTGGAATACCAGTATTAACTAGAGATACAGATGAAGGTCTCTATACGGATAAATCTAGAAGTTTAAGAGAGAAAAAAACTGAAGACCTAAAAAATAGAAGGGCCTTAATAGAAAATGCTGGATGTGAAGTGTTTGTTACAATTCATTTGAATAGTTTTACGACTTCAAAATATTATGGGGCACAATCATTTTATAGCCATAATGTAGCAGATAGTCAAAAATTAGCATATTTAATTCAAGAGGAATTAAGAAATGTTTTAGACGAAAATAATAAAAGAATGCCCAATGAAAAAGATGATGTGTATCTAATAAATGAAATAGAGATACCCTCTGTACTTGTGGAAGCAGGTTTTCTATCAAATGAAGTAGAAGCTAAACTTTTAAATACTTCTGAATATCAAGAAAAAATTGCTTGGGCTATATATGCTGGTATAATGAGATATTTTAATGAACAGGAAATTGTTAACAAAAACTAAGTATGTGGATATGTTTTTTAGTAAAAACCCTAGAGCTTGTCTATTTCAGAACATATATGAATTAAACAAAACTATCCACCGCTGCCTGTGGATAATGTGGATAATGAGGATAAAAATAAGCCTGTCTTTATATTAAGACAGGCTATTTGTTAAATTAGCTCTTTTTCGGCATCCTTTAAAAGTGAAATGATTTTTAGATGCTGTGGACAAATGCTTTCACATTTTCCACACTCAATACATTGTGAAACATCTTTTGATTCTTCTATCAATTTCTTGTAAGATTCCTTTGAAGGCACAATTGCATTATATACGTACATATTATTATACATTTCAAAGATATTTGGTATAGATACATTATATGGACAAGGTTGGCAATAATCACAGCTAGTACAGCCAACTTTGACTTTTTGTTTATAAACATCAGAAACTTCATTAATTAAAGATAGTTCTTTATCACTTAAAGAATTTGGAAATCCTTCATTGGCTATTCGAATATTTTCTTTTACTTGCTCCAATGAGCTCATTCCGCTTAATACTACTTTTACCTCTGGATAATTAAATACCCATCGAAGTGCCCATTCTGCAGGAGTCCTATTTATTTCACTATTAGACCAGATTCCTTTGATTTCGTCAGATGGATTAACTAGTTTACCGCCTTTTATAGGTTCCATTACGACTACATCTAGCCCTTTATTACTAGCATACTTAAGCCCTTCTAAACCTGCTTGCATTTCTGTGTCCATGTAATTTAGTTGTATCTGACAAAAATCCCAAGGATAAGCATCTGTAATTTCTTTAAATAATGGAAGCTCATCATGAAAAGAGAAACCTGCATATTTTATTTTTCCTTTTTTCTTTGCTTCATCTACAAATTTAAATACATTCAAATTCATAATTTTTCTATATGTTTTCTCATGAAGTGAATGTAAGAGATAGAAGTCAATATAATCAGTTTGTAATCTTTCAAGTTGTTCATCTAGTAGTTTTTCAAAATCATTATATTCTTTTACTAGCCAAACTGGATTTTTTGTAGCTAAATATACTTTTTTTCTAAGTCCTTTTTCCTTAAGAAATTTGCCTACAAAACTTTCAGAATTGTCCCCATGGTATGTGTAAGCAGTATCAATATAATTTACTCCATGTTCAATTGCATATTCAAGCATTTTTTCAGATTGCTTTTCATCAATATTTGATAAATTATTGTCAATCGTTGGAAACCTCATGCATCCAAAGCCTAATATGGAAGCATTTAAGCCATCACTTGTAAATTTTCTGTATTGCATAAATTTACCTCCTTGTGTATAATAAAGATGTAATACGAAGAATGCAGACATAGAAGTAGACAAACCATTGTTTAATAATTAACAATCAGTCTGTATAATAATAATCTGGTTTCAATGTATTATTACTTTAAAATAGTATATCATAAAATTGGAAGGAGTGATTTAATGGCAGCAAAAAAAACACCACTATATGATGAGCATGTAAAACTAGGTGGTAACGTTGTAGATTATGCAGGATGGTTTCTACCAGTTCAATATGAGGGATTAATTCCTGAACATGAAGCTGTTAGAAACGCAGTAGGTATGTTTGATGTATCTCACATGGGAGAGATAACTGTTAAGGGTAAAGAAGCTTTAGCATATCTTGATTATATATTGACAAATGATATAACAACACTTGTCGATAATCAGATACTTTACACCATGATGTGTTATCCAGACGGGGGAGTAGTTGATGATTTGCTTGTATATCGCTATAATAGTGAATATTTCTATTTAGTTGTAAATGCAGCAAATTGTGACAAAGATTTTGAATGGATTGCAAGTCAAAAAGGTGATTTTGATGTAGAAGTTGTAAATATTTCTGATGCAGTAGGCCAAGTAGCAATCCAAGGACCAGATGCAGAAAAAACACTTCAGAAATTAACTGATACTGATCTATCCCAAATCAAATACTATTATTTCCAAGATGATGTAATGGTTGATGGCGTTAAATGTATGGTTTCAAGAACAGGATACACTGGCGAAGATGGTTTCGAAGTATATACTGATCCTGAAGGAGTTGTGAAGGTTTGGATTTCTGCAATGGAAGCTGGAAAAGAGTATGGTATCAAGCCAACAGGATTAGGATGTAGAGATACTCTTAGATTTGAAGCTTCACTTCCTTTATATGGAAATGAAATCAGTAGAGAAATATCTCCATTAGAAGGTGGTTTAAAATTCTTTGTTAAATTTAAAAAAGAATCAGACTTTATTGGAAAAGAAGAGCTACAAAAACAATTAGATGCAGGCTTAGAGAGAAAAATAGCTGGTATTGAACTTTTAGGAAGAGGCATTCCAAGAGAAGGTTATGAAGTTCAAAAAGATGGAGAAAAAATTGGTCACATAACAACTGGATATATGAGCCCAACTTTGAAGAAAAGTATTGCTAATGCTTTACTAAAACCAGAGTTCACATCTATTGATACGGAAGTAGATGTTATTATCAGAAATAAACCAGTAAAAGCAAAAGTTATAAGCAGAAAGTATCTTAAAAAATAGATAAAATAAAAAGCATAAAAATTTAGGAGGTTTAATATGAAAGTAGTTAAAGGTTTATATTATTCAAATGATCATGAGTGGGTAAAAGTTGATGGAGATTTTGCATTTGTAGGTATAGCTGATTATGCTCAAAACCATCTTGGAGATATAGTTTATGTAGAACTTCCAGATGTTGATGATGAATTAGAAAAAGAAGACTCCTTCGCAGCTGTAGAATCTGTTAAAGCTGCAGCAGATGTTTATTTACCAGTTGCTGGTACAGTTGTAGAAGTAAATGAAGCGTTAGAAGATGATCCAGCATTATTAAATGCAGATCCATATGCAAACTGGATTATAAAAATTCGAATAAGTGATAAAGCAGAATTAGATGATTTAATGTCAAGTGAGGAATATGAGAAGTTCTTAGCTGAGGAGGAATAAAATGTTTCCATACATTCCACATACTTCAAGTGATGAACAGGAGATGCTACAAACAATTGGTTTAGAAACTACAGACCAATTGTTTGACGATATACCAGACGATATGCGTTTGAAAAAAGCTTTGGATTTGCCTACAGCAAAAAGCGAATTAGAGGTTAGGAACTATCTTAAAAGCTTAGCAGATAAAAACTGTTCATTAGACGAGTTAACATGTTTCTTAGGTGCAGGAGCCTATGATCATTATATTCCAAGCGTTGTTGATGCTGTAATATCTAGAAGTGAATTCTACACATCATATACACCTTACCAACCTGAAATAAGTCAAGGTACGGTACAATATATATTCGAATTCCAAACTTTGATATGTAGTTTAACTGGTATGGATGTAGCAAATGCTTCACTTTATGATGGTGGAACTGCAGTTATGGAAGCAGCATTAATGGCTTGCTCCACATCAAGAAAAGATGAAATAATAGTATCAAAAGGTGTTAGCCCTGAAGCAATAAAAGTATTAAAAACTTATGCTCATGCTCAACACTTAAATGTTGTAGAAGTAGAAACAAAAGATGGAGTAACTGATGCAGAAGAGTTAGAAAAATTAGTAAGTGACAATACTGCAGCAGTTATAGTACAAAACCCAAATTTCTTTGGAGTTCTAGAAGACTTAGAATCCCTTGGTCAAATAGCACATAAGGGTAAAAAAACTAGTTTCATCGCATCAGTAAGCCCTATGGCATTAGGCATACTTAAGAAACCTAGTGAATTAGGTGTTGATATAGTAGTAGGAGAAGGTCAACCTTTAGGTATTTCATTATCATATGGTGGCCCTTATCTAGGATTTATGGCTACTAAAGAAAAATATATGAGAAAACTACCTGGAAGAATAGTTGGAGAAACTGTTGATGTGGATGGTAAGAGATCTTATGTTCTTACACTTTCTGCTAGAGAACAACATATCAGAAGGGAAAAGGCAACTTCAAACATCTGCTCGAACCAAGGACTAAATGTTCTTGCAGCAACAGTATATATGGTTACTCTTGGTAAAGAAGGATTTAGAGAGGTAGCTACTCAATGTGCACAAAAGGCACATTATGCATTTAATGAATTAACTAAATCAGGAAAATATCAACCACTATTTGATAAGCCATTCTTTATGGAATTTGCGCTTAAATCCGATAAAAATGCAGATGAAATTAATAAGGCATTAAGAAATGAAAAAATAGTAGGTGGTTATAATCTAAGTAAAGATTATCCCCAATATGAGAATGCTATCCTTTATGCAGTAACTGAAAAGAGGACTAAGGCAGAAATTGAAAAATTAGCTAGTGCATTGGAGGGGATTAAATAATGAAAGATTATGATAAGCTAATATTTGAAATATCCAAATCTGGTAGAAAAGCTTATAAACTTCCACCTCTAGATGTTGAAGAACAAAACTTAGAAACAATTATTCCTGGAGAATTTTTAAATGATGAAGAGCTTAATTTACCAGAGGTAAGTGAAGTTGATGTAATAAGACATTACACAAATTTATCAAATAAAAATTATGGCCTAGATACAGGATTCTATCCACTTGGTTCCTGTACAATGAAATACAATCCTAAAATAAATGAAGAGGTTTGTAGATATAGTGGATTTACAAATGTTCATCCACTTCAATCAGAAGATTGCGCTCAAGGTTCATTAAAATTAATGTATGAATTACAAGAGTCTCTTTGTGAAATTTCTGGAATGGATAAAATGACTTTACAACCTGCAGCTGGTGCTCATGGTGAAGTAACAGGGGTTTTACTAATTAAAGCATATCATGAGAAAAGAGGAGACACTAAGAGAGATAAGATTATAGTTCCAGACTCTGCTCATGGTACAAATCCAGCTACTACAGCAATGGCAGGATATTCTATTATTGAAGTTAAATCAAACAAAGATGGTTTAGTTGATTTAGATGCATTAAGAGCAGCAGTAGGTGATGATACAGCTGGATTAATGCTTACAAATCCAAATACTCTTGGACTATTTGATAAAGGTATCAAGGAAATAACTTGTATAGTTCACGAAGCAGGTGGCTTATGCTACTATGATGGTGCTAATATGAATGCTATCATGGGTTATGCTAGACCTGGCGATATGGGATTTGACTGTATTCACTACAATCTTCACAAAACATTCTCAACACCTCATGGTGGTGGAGGACCTGGTGCAGGGCCAGTAGGATGCAAGGAATTTCTAGCTGAATTCTTACCTGTTCCTGTTATTGAAAAGAGTGAGGACAGATACTTCTTGGATTATGATTATCCAAATTCTATGGGTAAAGTTAAGGATTTCTATGGCCATTTTGGAATTTTAGTAAGAGCTTATGCTTATATATTGTCAATGGGAAGCGATGGATTAAAGAAAGCTTCTGCAATGGCAGTATTAAATGCCAACTATATTAAAGAAAAGCTTAAAGATTACTATTATCTACCAGTTAATACATTAGTTAAACATGAAGTTGTGTTTGATGGCTTAATTGAGAAAAATGGAATTACAACACTAGATGTTGCTAAGAGATTGTTAGACCATGGTTATCATCCACCAACAATTTACTTCCCATTGATTGTAAATGAGGCAATGATGATTGAGCCAACTGAAACAGAAAGTAAAGAAACAATAGATGGTTTTATAGATGCTATGATTGCGATAGCAAAGGAAGCTGAAAGCGATCCAGAAATACTAAAAACAGCTCCACATGATACTATCGTAAGAAGACCTGACGAAACACAAGCAGCTAGAAACCCAGTATTAAAATACGAAGGGTAGGAATAATATTGGAAAATAGAATTGCAGTTATAGGAGCAGGTCCAGGCGGATAT
Organism: Tissierellia bacterium; assembly: GCA_028708575.1. Lineage (GTDB taxonomy): Bacteria > Bacillota > Clostridia > Tissierellales > Tissierellaceae > UBA3583. Next base: position 6,064 of record JAQVYQ010000051.1, on the reverse strand, counting down.
GTTGCAGCAATAAAAGCAGCACAATTAGGTGCAGAAGTTACACTTATAGAAAATAGGGAAGTTGGGGGTACATGCCTTAATAGAGGCTGTATTCCAACTAAAACATATTTTAGAAATGCTGAAATAATGTCAACTATAAAGAGATCAGAAGAATTTGGTATTTCCATAGAAGGATATAAATTAGATGGTAAGGCTTTACAAGAGAGAAAAAAGAATGTAGTTAGCACTCTTGTTTCAGGCATAGAAACTCTAATTTCCTCATACAAAAATATTGAATTCATACCTGGTACCGCTACATTAATGGACAAGAATACAGTTTCTGTAGAATTATTAGCTGGTGGTAATAGAGAAGTTGTAGTAGATAATATAATTATTGCAACTGGGTCTTTCCCACAAATGACAGAAACAAAAGGCGTAGACTTAGATGGCGTTATTACGTCAGATGACTTATTAGACTTTGATCATATTCCAGAAACATTAATAGTTGTAGGTGGAGGAGTTATTGGTCTAGAATTTGCAAGTATTTATCAAGAGTTAGGATCTCATGTTATACTTCTTGCTTCTAGAGTATTAAAGGATGCAGATAAAGAAATATCTAAAAGACTTACTCCTTTATTAAAAAAACAAGGAATAGAAACTTATGTAGATATTAGAGCCAAAGAAATTACAAAAGAAGGCGACAAACTTAAGGTTCTTGCTAAATACAAAGAAAAAGATGAAGAAATAGAAGTAGTAGGAGATTATGTACTTATTGCATCAGGTAGAGGACCATTAGTAGAAGGGCTCAATCTTCAAGGCGTAGGTATAGAATATGATAGAAAAGGCATTAAAGTAAATGATGAATTTGAAACTACAGTTGAAGGAATTTATGCAATAGGCGATGTAAACTCAAAAGGAATTCAACTTGCTCACGTAGCTTCTGCTCAAGGAGAATATGTAGTTGAAAAGATCATGGGTCATGAACCAGATATCGTATTAGAGCATTTTCCAGCTTGTACATTTACAATGAATGAAGTTGCACAAGTAGGATATACTGAAGAGCAATTAAAGGAAAAAGGAATTGAATACAAATCAAGTAAGTTCAATTTCTCAGCTAACGGAAAAGCACTTTCCTTAGGAGAAACAGATGGTATTGTAAAAGTGCTTGCAGGAAAAGATGACAATAAGATTCTTGGAGTTCATATATTAGGACCCCACGCAAATGACTTAATCCACGAAGGTGCATTAGCCATTGCAAACAATATGGATGCAGCCTTTATTAATAGAACAATCCATGCTCATCCAACTCTTTCTGAAGCCTTTAACGAAGCAGTTATGGGATTAAATGATGCAGCTATTCATATAGCACCTAAGAGAAAGAGAAAAAAATAAATAATAATAAGTCTTAAAAAGATAGCAATTCATTTGCTATCTTTTTTTAACCTTAAAGTCCCTTCTAGCATATTCTAGAGTATGAATATTTCTAGGAGGGATAATATGAACGTGGAATTAAGCGCTTTGCATTATGTTTTTATGATCTTTACATTGCTCATATTAATAGTTATGATCAAGAAAAGAGATACAACACTAACTTGTATCGTTGGTATATTTTTATTAGCATTAGTATCAACAAACTCAGTTCCAAATAGTGTTATGACGATATTTAATAGTTTCATATTTGCTATAACAGAGCTATTAGGAACTATTTTAATAATATCAGTGATAATAGCAATGAGCGCAATACTTTCAAAAAGTGGAATAAATGAAGTGATGATATCTCCATTTACCAAGTTAATTAAAACACCAGTATTAGCTTATTGGATAATAGGAATAGTGATGATGGTAATATCTTGGTTTTTCTGGCCTTCTCCAGCTGTAGCTCTTATAGGAGTTGTAATGCTACCTGTAGCCATAAAAGTTGGATTGCCAGCTATAGGTGTTGCTATGGCTATGAACCTATTTGGACATGGAATTGCTTTGTCAAGTGACTTTGTCATACAAGGAGCACCAAAGCTTACAGCAGAAGCAGCAGGATTGCCAGTAGGAGACGTCATCGGGGCAAGCGTGCCTTTAGTTGCGGTTATGGGTATTGTAACCACATTAACTGCCTTCATCTTTTTAAAAAGAGATATAAAAAGTGGTGAGCTTAAAGTAGATACCAATGCTCACATAATTATAGAAGATGATGAAGAAGAATTTAAAAAGGTTTTAAGTGAAAGAACAAAGAAAAACTTAAGTATAATAATACCTTTATTATATTTATTAGATGTAATAATAATGTTTAGGTTAAAACTAACAGGTGGAGATGCAACAGCCTTGATAGGAGGAACATCTGTATTCATTTTAATTCTTACATCTATTTTATTTCATAAAAATGATGCTTTAGAAGAAATAACAAGATATTTAGTAAAAGGCTTTAAATTCGGGTTTGAAGTATTTGGGCC
>JAQVYQ010000051.1:0-3541 GCA_028708575.1 Tissierellia bacterium | reverse complement strand
ATCATGGGCAATTATCATTTCATCAATACTTTTCATAATCCTATATGGCAATACTAAACTTAAATCACCAGGAACTGCATCCTTTAGAGTAGGGATTATATTATTTCTCGTCAACCTATCTTCTGTAGTTCTTCTTCCTCTTTTAAAGTCTCCATATCTTTGAACTAGAACTTTATTGCCTGATAACATATTGCCAAGTTGTGCAATATGTTTACCGTATTCAATTGGCGAATTGAAAGGTTTTGTAAAATGTTTAGTTACAAGGAGAGCAAAATTTGTATTATCCGATTTATAGTCATCTGACTTATAGCTATGTCCATTTACAACAGCAAGATTATTATCATAGTATTCTGTAGATACTTCTCCAGCAGGATTTGAACAGAATGTCCTTACTTTGTCATCAAATGTAGGAGTATAGTATATAAGCTTGCTTTCATACATAGCCTCATTTAATTCTTCCATTATTTCATTGCGCGTTTCTACACGCACTCCAATATCAACATCTCCAGTTGTAGAAGAGATGCTGTGTTCAGTACATAAATCACTTAACCAATTTGATCCATCTCTACCAACACAGATAACAACTTTATCAGAATAATATTCTTTATCAGCAATAAGGCCTTCAATCCTATTTTCATTATTAATGATTAGATTTTTTACAGGTCTTCTAAATTTCATTTCTATTCCAAGATCAGTCAATGTCTGTTCAATTTTAGTATAGATATTATATCCCTCTTCTGTACCCATATGTCTAATTGGACATTCTACTAGTTTTAAATTTGCATTTATAGCCTTTTTTCTAACATTTCTAATTTCTTCATTTTTATCTATACCATAAATTTTATCATCTGCTCCATACTTTAAGTAAATATTATCAACATACTCAATAAGCTCTTTTGTTTTATCATATCCTATATATTCGGGCAGATTGCCACCTACATCAGGAGACAAAGAAAGCTTGCCGTCTGAATAAGCACCTGCTCCAGCAAAACCAGTAGTGATATTACATGGATTGCAGTTTATGCATATACCAGTTTTTCTCTTTGGACAGATTCTCTTTTTTATAGAATTACCTTTTTCCAATATTAGAACTGATGTATTAGGATTTAGTTTTTTTATTTCTAAGGCTGTAAATATTCCACAAGGGCCAGCTCCAACAATTATCACATCATACTTCATTTATAGTACCTCCTTATATATGACCAATCTTATACTACATTAGTAAGAAAAATTCATCTAGTCATATTATATCAAATTTAAAAAAGTAAGACTATATAGTCTTACTTTTTTAAATGGTTTAAAAACCAAGAATTCTTTTTATCCTGGCTTAATTCAAAAAATTCATCAAAAATAATATTACTTTCACTGCATAAAGATTTAATTCTTTCCTTATCCTTGCAGTCTACATAAGCTGCAGTACCGCAACTTGAACTAAGCTGCCTTGGAACAGGCATTAGTTTAACTGTTAGTTCATTTTGCTGTAAATGTTTTTCAAATACTAAAGACTGCTGAACAGTTTCAAATGTTACAACACAATATTTTTCATTCATAAATTATTCCATAGTTATGTTTATTTCGTAGTCTTCACTATATTCTTTAACATTTACCTTGTAGCCTTTACCTTCAGCAAAACGAGTAATGTTTTCAACAGCAACATGAGTATCAACTAATACTTGAATCCCACTACAATCTGCTTCTAGGGCACTCTTAGTCATAATTACTGGTTCTGGGCAGGATCTTCCTCTAGCATCTACAACTTTAGACATTTGCTGATACCCCCTTTGATTTTTTTGCAGATTTATTTTTTTGATCTGCAACTATTGAATATGCAATAATTAGAACAAAAACAATACCAATTAAAACAGCTATTTTACCATTAGTAGGAACACCACTACCACTTGCTGCTAAACCAAAATTATGAGCAAAAGCAGCACCGATTATTAGACCAATAACAGTAATTCCTGCATCTGTATCTCCTTGGCTAGCTAATACTGTTTGTCTAATAGGACATCCACCAAGTAATACAGAACACAAACCAACTAAAGCCATACCTAAGAAGTTAAATAGAAAATCAGTATGACCAATTGGTTGATCCACAAATCCAATATTAATTTTACCAAAGTTCAAAACTAAATTTCCGATTAGTGTAAAAGCGAATATTCCTAATATTCCCCAAAGAAAATGGTTGTCTTTTATTAAAATCATGTCTCTAATTCCACCAGCAGTACAAATTCTACTTCTTTGTAGAGCTATTCCAACAACAGCGCCTAATACTAAAGATAGAATTACAGGTGCAGCCATTGAACCAGGTCCTTCAGTACTGAACAATATGAAAGCAGGTTTAACAACTAAAAATATAAGTAGTACTAAAGCAAAAATTGGTACTAAAAATCCTGCTATTTTAGCTTGTTCATAATTTTTGCCAAGTGTATATCCTTTTTTCAAGAATTGAACACCAACAAAAATACCAGCTACATAACCAGCTAAGGCTACAAGAGCATTTAAGTCTCCGTTTGCAAGCCTAATTATCATCCTTAATGGACATCCTAAGAATACAAGAGCGCCTATCATTAAGAAAAAACCTAAAATAAATCTAATTAGAGGCGAAGAACCACCTCTTGCTTTGAAATCACCAGTTAAATAAGAAATGAAAAAAGTGCCAAAGACTATTCCAATAATTTCTGGTCGAATGTATTGAACAACAGCTGCTTTATGTAACCCTAGTGCTCCAGCAATATCTCTCCAGAAACAAGCAATACACATACCCATATTGCCAGGATTCCCAAATCTCATAAGTATTGCAGCTGCGAGACCAATCACACCTCCATACATGAACATTTTTTTCTTGCTGTTCATAAAAAAGCCCCCTTTAATTGTAATATACTGCTAATTTCAGTATATACAATAAAGAGGGAAATTTTAAATTAAATATTCTTATAACAAAATCCTTATCATTAGTTAAATTAATAACAAAAAAATACTAGTTTCATTAAAATACTTAAGTTGGTTTCGCAAGTGTTGAAAACTATTATTAACTTCTTGTTATGACAAGCTATTGAGATAATACATCTCTTATCCTATCTATATCAATTATCTTGATTCTATTTTTATAATAATCAATTAAACCATCTTCTTTCATATTAGATAGTTCTCTTGATAGAGATGGACGAGGGACATTTAACATTTCAGCCATTTTCTTTCTGCTGTAGGAAAAAACAATATAGTTAGATTTTTGTTCATTATATTCAAATAAAATCATATTTGCTATTTTTTTTCTTAATGTATCTAAGGTCAAATTGGATATTCTTTGATTTAGCATTAATATTCTATAAGATAGAACCCCCATAAAATTATTTAAAATTCTAGTATCCAATGTCATTAACTTTACAATATCTTCTCTTGAAATGAACATAGTAGTAGAGTCACTACTAGAAATGATTGTAGCAGGATATTGATGCTTTCCTGAAAAAATCAAAGCTTCACCAAATATATTGCCTTTTTCAAAATAATTAATAGTAACTAATTTTCCCGAAGCAAATGA
>JAQVYQ010000006.1 GCA_028708575.1 Tissierellia bacterium | reverse complement strand
TTTGTAGGGGTCTAATTTAGTCTTGCAAAAAGTTAAAATAAAGTAGACCTCTAAAAGTTATGCCTAAATTTAATTTATCTGGTTCTATTATAGCACAAAAATGAGCATTTAGAAGCTCATTTTTGGTGAATTAAACTATTTTAATTTGTGTATTTTATCAGATTTACAAAAGGGTCTAATTTAACTCTGCAAAGTCTAATTTAGTTTTGCAATTGACCAAGTATTAGTAAATTTTATATTTCACTGATGTATCCATATATATTTCTATTTCAACTTTATAATCAACTTCTTTTAAAAGCATGTCCTTTAATCTTGGCAAAATTATCTTTTCCGTATTAAAATGTCCTGCATCAACTAGAACTAGTCCTAATTTCAAAGCAGTTTGTGCATCATGATATTTTATATCACCTGTGATATACATATCTGCATTTTTTTCAAAAGCGTCTATAATAAAATCAGAACCACTTCCACCACAAACAGCTAATCTTTGAATAGTATCTTTATTTCCGTAAACCCTTATATCATCTACTGATAATACTGATTTAATATTATTGACGACTGTTAATAAATCAGATCTTTCAATTTCTCCAATTCGTCCGTAGCCATAGGCCTCTGCCTCTATAATCACTTCACTTAATGGGCTTATACTTTGTAAACTCATTAACCTGGCGAGTTCGTCATTTACACCCCCATTAGCTAAATCTAAGTTTGAATGAGCATTGTATACAACTATATCATTAGATATAAGTTTTATAATCAATCTTCCAATATAGTCCCTATTATTAATGCTTTTTAATGACTTAAAGATTAAGGGATGATGAGTAATTATCATATCATAGCCTTCCTCTACTGCTTTGTTGGCAATATTATTATCTAAATCAAGAGCAATTAAGACTTTATTTATATTCTTTTCATCATCACCGATTTGAAATCCTGTATTATCCCAACTATCTATTAAGTTCTGAGGTGCAATCTGATTCAAAATGTCTATTATTTCCTTAGCCTTCAATTGCTTTTAGCACCTCCTTATACTCGCTCATCAGTTCTTCAATTTCCTCTAATCTGATTTTACCCTTTTGGCTATCAATTCCCTTTAATTCCTCTAAAATTGAAGATTGTTTATTAATCTTATACTCTATAAAATCCTTAAGTAAAGGATGCTTTTTTTCCACAAGTTTCTTGCCTATGTCATAATATATTTCTTTTTCAACTACATCCTTTCCAATTTTCGCATAAATAATTTCATAATACTTACTATCTTCTAAAACTAAATCTTCATCTACTAATTTGAAATTGTTATTATATAGATATTCTCTTAATTCTTTAGATGCGACCATAGGTTGTAGGATGAAATTTGTAATTGAACTGGTTAGCTGTATATCTTTTGATAAAATATCCCTAATAAGCAATCCACCCATTCCAGCTATTATTACTGTATCTACTTCAAAGGGTTTGATGATTTCAAGTCCATCACCTAGCCTAGGTATAATTCTATCTGATAGGTCTAATTCCTTTATATAGTCAATTGTCTTGTCCAAAGAACCTTGACTTATATCTGAAGCAATTACTCCCTTGCTTATATTATTTTCTATTAAATACATAGGTATATGGCCATGATCTGTTCCAACATCAGCTACAATTGAGTTATTAGGAACGAATCTTAAAATAGCCAATAATCTGTCTGATAATTTTATATTCATATTTATTGTCCTTTCAAAAATTAAAGATTCGCTATAGGAACGAATCTTTATTCTAGAAAATCTTTCAATTTTTTACTTCTACTTGGATGTCTTAGTTTTCTTAATGCTTTAGCTTCAATTTGTCTAATTCTTTCTCTTGTTACATCAAATTCTTTGCCCACTTCTTCTAGAGTTCTAGCTCTCCCATCGTCTAAGCCAAATCTAAGCCTTAAGACCTTTTGTTCTCTAGGAGTTAAAGTATCTAATACCTCAATAAGTTGTTCTCTAAGCATAGTAAATGTAGCAGCATCAGCTGGAGCAAGTACATCTTCATCTGGAATAAAATCTCCTAAGTGACTGTCTTCTTCTTCACCAATAGGTGTTTCCAATGAAACAGGTTCCTGAGCTATTTTCATAATCTCTCTTACTCTTTCAACATCCAAACTCATTTCTTTGCCTACTTCTTCAGGAGTTGGATCTCTGCCAAGTTCTTGAACTAATTGCCTTTGAACTCTAACTAATTTATTTATTGTTTCAACCATATGCACAGGTATCCTAATAGTTCTTGCTTGGTCAGCGATTGCCCTAGTAATCGCTTGTCTAATCCACCATGTTGCATAAGTGCTAAATTTAAATCCTTTTTTATACTCAAACTTCTCAACTGCCTTCATTAATCCTAGATTTCCTTCTTGTATTAGATCTAAGAAGAGCATTCCTCTGCCTACATATCTCTTGGCAATACTTACTACTAATCTAAGATTTGCTTCTGCTAACTTTTTCTTAGCAGTTTCATCCCCTGCTTCCATTCTTTTAGCAAGCTCAACTTCCTCATCAGCAGTAAGAAGTGGGATCTTCCCAATTTCTTTTAAATACATTCTTACAGGATCATCAACATTAACACCTTTAGGAACTGCTATTTCCTTTTTTGTGGATTTTTCTATCTCCTTATCTACATCAATATCATCATCTGGATCATTATCTTCACTATCATCCACTAATAATAAGGCATCTTCATCTTCTTTATCGCCCATAATCTCAATACCTGAATCCTCAAGTTTTTGATATATTTCATCAATTTCTTCTGGTTCTAAGGCAATTTTTTCAAAAGTATCCATAACTTCTTTATATTTTAAATAACCTATTTTCTTTCCTTTTGCTAATAATTTAATTTCAGCTGTCTCTTTACTATTAGTAATCTCTGGACTTTTCTTGTTATCTTCCATTGTAGCCTCCCAACTAATTATCTAGATTTATTTTGCTATTTAAAGCCATTAAATCTAAACATAATTGCTTAAACTTTTCATCTTCTATAGCATTCCTTGATTTCTTTTCTAATTCCTCAATTTCTGTAAGCATTGCATTCCTTTTCTTTAATAGATTGTTAGTTGAAACGGTTTTTATTAAATCATCTATTATTTTTTCAATATCCCCTGCTTTATATTTAGAGCTATTAATAAATATCAAATCAATGGTATTCTTATTTAAATTAGGTATTTCCAATATCTTGTCAAATAATACCTTTTCATCAATAATTTCGCAATTATCATAAAAAGTATTTAATTGTTTAAATATATTTATGCACTCTTTACTATTAAAATCATCTATGGATAATCTTTCTATAATATAATAATAATAATCCTTTTCCTTTATCATAAGCTTTATTAGCTCTATTTCTGCTTTATAATGAGCAGGTGGCAATGCACTTTTAACAGGCTTAATTTCACTTATAGCAATATTTTTATAGTTAAATGATTTCTTATTATAATTATTACCCCTAATTTCCTTTTCAATAGCATCTTTTGTTATTTTTGTTTCCTGGGAAATCTTGTCAATATAGATATCTTGTTCAATAGGGCTCTTAATATTCTTTATTATATTAGCTACTTCTCTTGTGAATTTTATTTTACCTTCTAATGTATCTATTTTATATTCCCTTTTTAAAATATGAACCTTGAAGTCAATATAGCTATAGGCATTAACAAATAGTTTTTCAAATTCTATAGGACCATTTCTCTTCATATAGTCATCAGGATCCATACCATCAGGTAGAATCAATATCTTTGGATTTAAATCAACTTTTGACATTATATCTATTGCTCTTAAAGTTGCTTTTATACCTGCATTATCTGAATCATAGCAAACATATACCTCATCACCATATCGTTTTATTATTTTACTTTGCCTTTCAGTAAGTGCAGTTCCAAGACTTGCAACAGCATAATTAATCCCACTATCAAATAATGAAATTACATCCATATATCCTTCTACTAATAATATTCTTTTTCTGTTAGAATATTTACTTACAAGATTTAATCCATAAAGATGATTCCCTTTATTATAGACTATAGTATCTGGAGAATTCAAGTATTTTGGCATCTTTTGATCCATCACTCTGCCACCAAATCCTATGACTCTTGATCTTGTGTCAATAATAGGAAACATTATTCTATTCCTAAATTTATCATAGAATCCGTTGCTTTTCTCTTTTTTACCAACGAGTCCTGCTTGTTCTATTTCTACATCAGAATAATTTTTAGACTTTAAATAATTATACAAACTATCCCAACTATTTATAGCGAACCCAAGACCAAATTGCCTCCTTACCTTTTTGCTAATTGATCTATTTCCTAAGTATGCCAATGGTGCGTTGTTATGATCTAAATTATTTAAGAAATACCTAGCAGCTTCCCTATTTATTTCATATACTTTTCCTTTTTCATCTTTATGACTAGAATCTTTATTGATCTCCATATTTATTTCTATTCCTAATTTGTCAGCTAATAATTTAATTGCGTCTGGAAAATCAACATTTTCCTTTTTCATTATAAATTTTATAATATCTCCGCCTTCTCCACACCCAAAGCAATGAAAAATCTGCTTAGTTGAAGATACAGTAAAAGATGGAGTTTTTTCATTATGAAACGGACATAAGCCGACATAATTTGAGCCTGACTTTTTTAAATGAACATAATCAGAAATTAAACTTACAATATCACTATTTTCTCTAACATTTTCAATTATTTCATCATTAATATAAGTCATATTATCACCTACAAACACCTACCATTTCTTATATTGTTTAATTATTCGACATATTACTGCCCAACATATTACTATTCGACATATTACTATTCGACATATATTTCGAAATCCCTTCTTTTTTCTTAAAATATTTCCCAACGTTTTGGGATAAAAATATTATTAAATATATTAATTACATATCTATCCGTCATGCCAGCAATATAATCGCAGATTATATCTTCAATACTTGCATCAATATTTTCATAAATACTCATATGAGCTTCAGGAATCTTATTGTTATTTTCATAATAATACTTATATAATTCTTTAATTATATGTTCTACTTTATCTTCTTCGGATTTCACATCTTTATTTAAATAAACATTTTCAAACATAAAATCTCTCAGCTTATTTGTTTTTTCACCAATTTCTTCACTCATTGATATTATATTCAAATTATAGCTATTTTCAATAATGTCATGTATCATAGTATTTATTCTTACTCCATGAGTATTGCCTAAAACAGCAAGACAATCTTTTGGCAAATCTAATTGTTCTATAATATGTGCTCTTATTGCATCATCTATATCATGATTAATATAGGCAATTCTATCTGCATATTTTAATATCTTTCCTTCTAATGTTTCACTAACTCTTTCTCCGTTATGATTTAAAATGCCTTCTTTCACTTCATATGTTAAATTTAATCCTATCTTTTCTTCTTTGTGTTCTAAAATATCAACAACTCTTATGCTCTGTTCATTGTGCCTAAATCCATTTGGATGCAGTTCATTTAAGACTCTTTCTCCTGCATGGCCAAAAGGAGTATGTCCTAAATCATGTCCTAAGGCCATTGCTTCTATTAAATCTTCATTAAGCATTAAAGCTCTTGCAAGTGTTCTACCAATTTGTGCAACTTCAAGGGTATGAGTAAGCCTGGTCCTAAAATGATCTCCTTCAGGTGCAATAAAAACTTGTGTTTTATGTTTTAATCTTCTAAAGGACTTAGAATGTATAATTCTATCCCTATCTCTTTGAAAATCAGTTCTAATTGTACATTTCTCTTCTTTCCTTTTTCTCCCTTTTGAGTTTTGACTTAGAGTCGCGTACTTAGATAAATTGTTTTTCTCGAATATTTCATATTGTTTTCTAATTTCCATAAGCTATTGCCCCTTTAGTAAAAAAAATATGTATATTATATATATACAACAAAAAAGTCAATAATCCTTCTAAAATTTAAAAAAACTTGACAAAGCTATGAAAGAAAAAGAAGTGTTGCGTACAACACTTCATTATAACATATTGTCACCAAAATCCTTAATCATTTGCTCCATAATAATTATTGCTGTTTCTTCTATAGCTCTACTTGATACATCTATTACCTTACATCCTAATTTATCCATAATTTTCTTTGAATATTCAATCTCTTCTTTAATTCTCTCAACTTTTGCATAATGAGCTGAATGTTCTAAACCTAATGCTTTTAATCTCTCTTTTCTTATTTCAATTAATTTATTAGGATTTGCTATTAAACCATATATCCTTTTATTATCTTTTTCAAATAATTCCTTAGGCGCTGATACTTCTGGCACCAATGGTACATTTGCGACTTTATAGTTCTTGTGTGCTAGATACATGCTAAGGGGCGTTTTTGAAGTTCTTGAAACTCCTATTAAACAAATATCTGCTTTCTTAATCCCCCTAGGATCCTTCCCATCATCATATCGTACCGTAAACTCAACAGCTTCTACTTTCTTAAAATAATTCTCATCAAGTCGCCTTATTAATCCTGCTTCACGTTTAGGCGGAAGTCCTACAACTTTTTCGATAGCATTAAGGGGCGGTGACAATATATCTACTGTTGGTACATTGTATTCTTTACCCAACATTTCAATATAATCTCTATTTTCTTCATTAACAGTCGTATATATTACAAGGCTTGATGCTTGTTTAGCATCTAATAATATTTCTTTTATCTTATCCTTACCAGAAACAAAGGGAAATTTTTTTATTTCATAATTAGAAGATTTAAATTGTCTAACAGCAGCTCTAGCTATTAATTCACCAGTTTCACCAATGGAGTCCGACAATACATATATAGTTAAATTTTCATCCATAATTTCCCTCCTATAAATCATTTCCCAACTCAACAAATAACCTAGTAATAGTAGTTTTTGAAATTCTTCCGATTACTTTTAATCTCTTTTTTCCCTTATCTAATTCCTCAACTACAGGTAACCCATCAATCTCATGTTCTATAATCTTGATTGCAGCATTTAACACGCTATTCTTTTGAGTTACATAAATTACATTTGGCATTCTGGTCATTATCACTCCAATTGGTACTTTGTGTAAGTCTGCTCCGCCAATAGCACTCTTAAGTAAATCTTTTCTAGATACAACTCCTGTTAATAATCCATCATTTGTTATGTATATTGAACCAACATCTTCTACGAACATAAACACGACTGCATCGTATAGGGTTGTTGATTCATCCAATACTACAGGAACGCTCATTACATCCTTAACATACATATCCTTAATGGCTTCTGAAATATAAGTCGATTTCGTTTTTCCAGTCATGAAGTAACCTACCCTTGGCTTTGCATCCAATATTCCCGACATAGTAAGTATTGATAAGTCAGGTCTTAATGTAGCTCTTGTCAAATTTAATTTATTGGCAATTGCATCACCAGTTATAGGCTGATTATCTTTAACTATTTCTATGATTTTTTCTTGTCTTTCACTAAATTGGATTTTACTTCACCACCTTATAAAACAAAATATTATTTATTTAATATTTGTGATAAATCACATACTTTCATCATAAGATTATATACTTTTCTAATTAGCCCAAGTCTATTATTCTTTAACTCTTCATCATCAACCATTACCATAACATTATCAAAGAAATTATCTATAGGTTCTTTTAATGTAGTTAATAGTTCTAAAGCTTTGTCGTATTCCTTTTTATTTATAAATGAAAGAGTTTTCTCTTCAATATTGTTATAACTATCATATAATTGTATCTCTTCATCAGTAAATAAATCTCTTTTTACTTCATAAGATTCAGTTTTAACAGCAAGAGTTGACAACCTGTTAAATACTGTCAATATATGGTGAACATCATCTTTCTTTAGCCAATCATTTAATTTTTGTGCTCTAATTTTCATATCATATACATCATCTGATTTAGTATTTATTACTGAATCTATTATATCATATCTTATTCCAATATCTAAAAACATAGCTTTTACTCTACCAATAAAGAATTCCATTATTTCTGATTTAACTTTATTGTAATCAAATGCTAGACTATTCTCATCAACATATATATAAAGAGCAAAATCCACTATTTCCGATAGGGATAGATTCAACTTTTTATCTAAAATAATATTGATAATCCCAAGTGCGCTTCTCCTCAAAGCAAATGGATCTTGAGACCCTGTTGGCTGAATTCCAATTGCAAATAACCCTACTATAGTATCTAATTTATCAGTTATTGATAGTATAGCGCCCGATGTAGTAGTAGGCAACCTATCTCCTGAAAATCTTGGCAAATATTGCTCAAATATAGCTAAGCTTACAATTTCGTTTTCACCTGATTTGTTCCCGTATTCCATACCCATTTTGCCTTGTAGTTCTGTAAACTCACTTACCATTTTAGTCACTAAATCGGCTTTAGAAAGATAGCAGGCTCTATCAATATTCTTTTCAGTTTCTTCTCCAACTTCTAAATACTGCCCAATTTTAACAGCTAATTTTTGTAGTCTCTTAGTTTTATCGTATAATGTACCAAGTTTTTCTTGGAAAGTTATATATTTTAGTTTTTCTACATACTCCTCTAAAGGTGTACTTATATCCTCATTATAAAAGAATTTAGCATCTTCAAGTCTTGCTCCTAGTACCTTTTCATTTCCTTTTACAACAATATCAGAATGATCATCATTACCATTTCTTACAGTGATAAAATATGGTAACAATCTATTCTTATCATCTACAACAGGGAAATACCTTTGATGATCTTTCATAGGTGTAGTTATTACATCACTTGGAAGGCTTAGATACTCTTCCTTAATCCTTCCTATAATAGGTGTAGGGTATTCTACAATATTTGTAATTTCATCTAATAAATCCTCATCGTATTGTATAGTACCTCCTTTTTCTTTAACTAATCTATCTGAACCATACTTAATGATTTCTTTACGTTCTTTTTGATCAACAATAACATAATTTTCTCTTAAAAGTTTACTATAATTATCTACATGATCTATAATAATGCTATCCTTACCTAGTACTCTATGACCTCTTGTTATATTTGAAACTGGAATTCCTTCTAATTCAAAAGAAACAATTTTATCATCAAGTAAGGAAACAATCCATCTAATAGGTCTTGCAAATCTTAAGTTTTTATCCCCCCACTTCATAGTTTTAGGGAAGTTTATTGCCTTAATAAAAGGCCCCATATTCAATGATAATATTTCCTCTAGTGATTTACTCTTCTTAATTACCTTTGCAAAAATATAATCTTCGTCATTTACTACATCTACAAAAATTGAATCTGCATCTACTCCGTGGCCTCTCATAAATCCTAATAATGCCTTTGAAGGATTACCAGCTTCATCATATGCTATTTTCTTTGAAGGTCCTTTTACATTTTCTTCTAATGAATCTAGCTTTTCCTCTAAGCCTTGAATAATCATAGTAAGTCTTCTTGGAGTTGTATATATATCGATGCTTGAATAATTAACTCTTTCATTTCCTAATAATTCTATAGTGTTATTTTTCATTTGATTTATTGTATCAGCAATATATCTGGCTGGTATTTCTTCAACACCAATTTCCAAAAGATATTTCTTATTCATTTAATTCACCCTCCTTCTTCAATAGAGGAAATCCCATCTCTTTTCTTTGGTCTAAAAAGCCTGATGCAACTAATTTAGCAAGGTTTCTGACTCTTCCTATATAATGAGTTCTTTCAGAAACCGAAATTGCACCTCTTGCATCTAAAACATTAAAAGTATGGGAGCATTTTAAAACATAGTCATAACCTGGTATAATTAAATTTTGAGATAATGTCTTTATAGCTTCTTCTTCATAAGTATTAAATAAGCCTTTTAAGACTTCAATATCTGCTTTTTCAAAGCTATAAATAGAATGTTCATATTCAGCCTTCTTGAATATATCACCATATTTTATATTATCATTCCACTTAATATCAAATACATTATCTACATCTTGCAAATACATTGCGATTCTCTCAAGTCCATATGTAAGTTCTGCTGATTCAAGTTCACAATCAATTCCACCAACTTGTTGGAAATAAGTATATTGTGTAATTTCCATTCCATCAAGCCAAACTTCCCAACCAAGACCCCATGCACCTAATGTTGGCGATTCCCAATTGTCCTCTACAAATCTTATATCGTGTTTAAATGGATCTATTCCAATAGCTTTTAAACTTTCTAGATATAAGTCTTGTACATTATTTGGTGAAGGTTTTAATATTACCTGTAATTGATGATGCTGGTAAAGTCTATTTGGATTCTCTCCATATCTAGCATCTGCAGGACGTCTAGAAGGCTCAACATATACCACTTGCCAAGGCTCAGGCCCTAAAGCTCTCAAGAAAGTATGTGGATTCATAGTTCCAGCACCTTTTTCAATATCATATGGTTCCATTATTAAGCAGCCTTTTTCACCCCAATAGTTAAGTAATTTCAGCATTAAGTCCTGAAATAACATAATAACCCTCCTCAATTTTATTTAGAATAAAGAAAACCTCTACATCCTTATAGGGACGAAATTTCAATTCCGTGGTTCCACCCTATTTAATACCTGTAGAGGTACTCACTTCAAAACTAATACTCGAAAGTGCCCTAATCAATACATATATATCTAGTTTCCACCATCCTAGACTCTCTATAATAATCAATATCAATTAATTCTTCGTCTCAGTATAATATTTTTTCATTCTCCTAAACTTAAATTTAACAAATTTCTATCTTTGTGTCAATAGCTGTATGTATTAAACCTTATATCATATCTTTAACAAATTCAAAGATTTAAATTCTTTTCTATCTATATTATATAAAATATAGTCAACTAATAGACTATGAATACATTTTAACAATTCCTTATTAATTACTATATCTTCAATATCTTCAAAAGAGTTATACAATAGCTGGTTTAATGCAGTTATAAAGTTTAAATCTATTTTTTCTGCTCCTATATCCTCAATAAAGCAATTAGGACAAAGTACGCCACCTAAGCTTATACTAAACTTTAAATTATTACTTAAATTACTGCTACAAGATACACATCTATCTATTAAAGGTCTATAGCCTAAAAAGCATACATATTTTAATTCATAAGCAACTATAAATTTTAAAATCTCATCATCAATACTAGATAAAGTAAATAGTCCTTTTTTTAACAGATAAAATAATTTTTCATTTGCTTCTTCTTCAGGCACTGATTTATTAAGCAATTCTAATATATAGAAACCATAGGAAACTCTTTCGATGCTTTCTCTAATAGAATACAATGTATCTATTAAATCAGCTTGTATAATGTAGTAAAAATTTCTTCCTTTACGAAATTGAAATTCCGAACATGAAAACATCTGAGTTACAGCTAGTAGCTGAGACTTAGGTCTAAGTGCTCCTTGAGCCATTACAGAAATCTTTCCTAGCTCTTTAGTATAAATATTTAAAATTTTACTAGTTTCCTTATATCTCGTCTCCCCAATAACTATACCCTCAGTTTTTATCATGCTAACCTCTCTATTTATAACCAAAATATTTTACTTTATTATCTCTCTCTCTCCAGTTTTTCTCTACTTTTACCCATAATTGTAGATTAATCTTACTGCCTAGTAATTTTTCTATATCCTCTCTTGCTGATTTCCCAATTTCTTTTAGCATTTTACCATTTTTCCCAATTACAATGCCTTTATGTGATTCTTTTTCACAATAAATCGTCGCAAACACATCAACAATACCCTTGTTTTCTCTTTCTTTTATTCTTTCAATCCCTACTGCAATTCCATGAGGTATTTCCTCATCTAAATTCAATAAAGCCTTTTCTCTTATTAATTCAGCAATAATGAATTTCTCAGGCTGATCAGTAATCATATCCTCTGGAAAATATTGAGGGCCTTCTGGTAACATATCTCTTAAAACATTAGTATATTTATCTATATTGTCATTGTTCATTGCTGATATTGGGATAATTTCTTTAAACAAATTCATTGAATTATATTTATCTATTAATTTTAAGGTTTCTTCATTTGATAGTTTATCAATTTTATTGATCAATAATATAATTGGTGTTGAAATGTTTTTTAATTCTTCTAGAATATATTTATCTAATTTACCAGTTTCAGCACTTTCATCTACCATAAAAGTAATAAGATCAACTTCTTCTAAAGTACTTTCAGATATTTTAAGCATGTAATCTCCTAGCTTATTTTTTGGCATTTGTATACCTGGCGTATCGAGAAATACAATCTGAAAATCATCCTTTGTATATACCATAAGAATTTTATTTCTTGTAGTCTGAGGTTTATCAGAAATTATGGAAATTTTCTCTCCTATTATTTGATTTAGTAAAGTTGATTTACCTACATTTGGTCTACCTATAACAGTCACAAAACCTGATTTATACATTTAAGACCTCCTTATTTTTTGTTTTCATTTGCATTTTTTAAATCCTCTGGACCAAAGCTATGAGGTAATAATTCATCTAATGTGTATTCTTTATATTCATCTTCATTATTGGCAATAATAATCTTTGCATCTTTTCCAAATTCTCTAATTACCTGCCTACATACACCGCATGGATATGTAAAGGACGAATCTCCGACTATAGCAATAGTTTTTACTTTTAGATGACCCTCTGAAACAGCTTTGAAAATTGCTGTCCTTTCGGCACATAAAGTGGGAGAATATGATGCAATTTCTATATTGCAGCCAGTATATACTTCATTATCTTCAGTAATTAAAGCAGCTCCTACATGATAAGATGAATATGGCACATAGGCCTTCTCTTTAGCTTCAAGAGCTTTCTTAATTAATTCCTTATTATCCATAACAATACCTCCAATTATTCAATAACTATGGATGTACCAGTGTCAACTACTTGAATCCATGTATTCCCAGAGTTGAGCATTATTTCATTTCCTAAATTATCATAATAATATGTATTAGATTCTCTTGAATCTTTCTTCCATTTTATATCAATACAATTACCATTAGTAATATATTTACCAGTTCCCTCACCAATTAAACCTATTTCAAGTCTACCTTCATTATCTATTACTTTAGTATTTACTTGTTGAATAATAATGTTCTTAGCTGTTATAGTGGATCGGTCAGACTCATCTACATGCAATTCTCCATCTTTTTCTCTTGTGTAGACTTTTTCCTCTTCATCATATTTAAATTTTGAAGTGTTATTGTTGAAATAATTAATTAATATGGATTTAGCTTCATTGCCCTGAATATCAGTGTCCTCAGCAAAAAATTCAAACCCTTCATATTTTCCAGTAAGATTATAATTTCTTTCCTCTTGTGTTTGCCTTATTATTTCCATGCTTGAATATAAATTATTTGGTGCTTTTTTATGTGGTTTTCTCCAAAATACTTTACTTGAGCTTGTTAAACCATCAATATCTGCAATTTTTAAATTTATAATATCTTTTTTTGCCTGTTCACTTCCACCCACTCTAACATATACTGCATCAAATTCTAATGCTTTTGTTACAAAATAGGGTCGTGAACTTCTAATAGGTCCAATGGATTCAGGCGAATTAATTAGGTATAATCCTATATATCTAGTATATGGAGCTTCCACTGGAAATTCATATACAATTTCAGCATCTTTTAAACCCGCTTGCCATCTAGCTCTTGGATGATTATCAAACATAACAGCTACAACCCTTTGATTTACTACCTCTTCAGGTGCATACATCCCACTTAGAGGTGATGGTACCCCTTCTTTTACTTCTTCAACTATTGGCTCTTCATTGTTTTGAACTTCATTAGATGTATCGACATCTATTATTGTCGGCTCTTCTTCCTTATTACATCCAGTAATAACAATCCCTAATACTAATACTAATAATAATATTTTTTTCATTTAGCTTCCCCCCGAGATAGTTTGTGTCTAAACAATAATTTGAAATATTAAAATACCAATTAAAGTCCCAAGTAACGCACCATTAAAAACTTCCATGAAGGTGTGAATTTTCCCTTCAATCCTACTTTCCGCAACAAAAAAGGCTAATAAATAAGCTAAAGTCATTATTAATACATGATTTACTAGAGATGCAATTATAGTAGCTATACAAAATGATAATGCAGCATGTCCACTTACAATGCCACCTTGGAAATGACTACCCTTTCCTCTATAATACTTAGCCTTTAGCCCAATTGTAAAAATAATCACCAAAAATATAGCTATAAACGTTAAATGAACTGCAGAATTGCGTATTTTTAATATGACAATATCAGCCAAATTATTGAGTCTATCAAAAAAAAGTAAATATCCTACTATTACAGAATTCAAAGCTGCAATTAATACTGCTCCAGCAGATACATCTTTTGCTATTTTAGCTAAAGGATGAAATTCTTTAGTGTGTATATCTATGGCTTTTTCTATGGCTGTATTTATCATTTCTGTTATAAGTACTAAAGATACAGCAAATAAAAGTGCTAAAAACTCCATTCTACTAAAATCATAAAATAAACTAATGATTAAAACTAAAGCAGCTATTAAATAATGGCCCTTCAAATTTTTTTCGGATTTAATCGCCCATAAAACACCATTTATTGCGTTATTAAAGCTTTCAATAAGTTGGTTTATTCTCATATGGCTTCACCCTATATATTCTTAAATATTTTTAAATTTCTCATAATAGTTTTTTCTTTATTACGCATAATAGATTTTTCATCATCATCCATATGATCGTAACCCATTAGATGAAGCGTGCTATGAGCTGTTAAATAGGCAATTTCTCTATCAAGACTATGGCCATATTCTCTTGATTGCTCATCAGCTTTTTCAACAGATATTACAATATCTCCTAATATTGGAGTTGCTAAAGAAAATTCATCTTCCATAGGAAATGACAATACATCAGTCTCCTTATCAACTCCTCTATAATCTCTATTTAATATCCGTATTTCTTCATTATCAACAAATGAAATGCTTACTTCATATTCATCGCTTTTTCCTTCAACACTTAAGCATTCTTTAATAACCTCAACAATTAATTTTTCCATTTCATCAGTAATTTCATATTTATTCTGCCTATTATCTATATCGTAGTACATGAATACCCCTCTTTTCGCAAATTATTAATTTAAAAGGGATCTTGTATTTTTAATAACACCCCTTATTGATAGTTTATGGTTCAATATTTGCTCCTTCATATTTTTCATAAGCATCAATAATTCGTTGAACTAAAGGATGCCTAACTATATCATGTTTAGACAAATATATAAAATCAATTCCTTTAACATTGTTTAATACTTTTGTTACTGTTTTTAATCCTGATTGCTTTCCTTTTGGTAAATCAATCTGAGTAATGTCACCAGTTATAATAGCCTTTGAGCCAAAGCCCAATCTTGTCAAAAACATTTTCATCTGTTCATTAGTAGTATTTTGAGCTTCATCTAATATAACATATGCAGAATCAAGAGTTCTTCCTCTCATATAGGCCAATGGAGCAACTTCTATTAAGCCTCTTTCTACATACTTTTCATAAGTATCAAAACCTAATATTTCGAATAAGGCATCATATACAGGTCTTAAATAGGGATCTACTTTTTCTTGCAAATCACCAGGTAGAAAGCCTAAGTTTTCACCAGCTTCTACAGCAGGTCTTGTCAGTACAATCCTATTAACTTCCTTATTTTTAAAGGCTTGAACTGCCATTGCCATTGCAAGGTATGTCTTGCCAGTACCAGCAGGTCCAATTCCAAACACTATATCATTATTTCTTATAGAGTCTATATATCTTTTTTGACCAAATGTCTTTGGCTTTATACTCTTACCAGAGGAAGTAACGCATACAACGTCTTTTAACAAATCTTTTAAATCCCCATCATTACCCTCTACAACTTGCTGTATAGCATATCTTAAATCCTGTTTATCTAATCTTTTGCGATCTTTTACAATTTCCTTTAAACTGTACATCAATTTAATGCCCATTTCAACTGCTATAGGCTCTCCAAATATCTGTATTTCATTATTAGAAACTTTAACATTTATATTTAATTCACTTTTAATTATTTCTATATTTTCATCAAAGTCGCCAAATATTTCATTTATAATTTGTTGACTTTCAATTTCAATACCTTGCTTAATTCTTTCTGCCAAGCTTTAACCCCCTAGTTTTCTATAATGACTTTCTTGCCAATTTCTTCTATAGTTTCGATAATTACATTCGTAATTAAGTTATTTCCATTTATCTCATGTTTTATATCTCTTGCTACTATTTCAGCACCTTCTTTAATCTGAAGATTTATTTCTTCAATAGCTTTTAACTGATTGGAATTCTTAAGAGAATCTATATTTTGTCTAATCTTTTCAATTTCAACTTCTCTATATTCATAAGTAATAATATTTATAGGAATATCAATAATATCTAAATCAAATAATTTTTCTTCTTTTATGTATTCTTTGTAATTTACAAAGGGAATATCCTTAATAAATCTAATGCCTCTATTATTTATCTTCAAGCCTTTTTGTTCAAAGACATTTCCTGTTTCTTTTTCTGTCATTTTAACTATTGTTTCAATGACTTCAGATTCATATCTTGTTCTAGCCAATACATCGCCTTCAGCATGGACTAAATAGATTTCACTTTCATTTGTTAACATAGCTCCACTTATGAGAACTTGCGCTTCTCTTACAATTTCACCAACTTTAACTAATGCATCTCCATTTCTAGCTATAATCTTTTCTACAACACCTTTTTTACCTGCTACAATGTTAGCAGGATAATCTCTATCAATCTTTTCAGGTGGGATGGACTCTTCTTTTATATCTATAACTAATTTTACACCCTTTTTCTTAACTTCTATAAATGAAAAATAATTGTATTTGTTCATTAATAACAATTCAACTTCATCTTCTGAAATGCTAATTTTAGGAGTACCCGATACTATTCCATTATCATTTAAATATTCAAATACTTTTTCTAGAGGTGTTTGCTCCAGACCATTAATCTCAATTTTCCATACGAAAGATGATAATAGAAAAACAATTAAGAAAAATAATACAAAGCCAGTAACAAACATCTTTCTGTGCTTAATTCTTTCGAAAAAAAAAGGCAATCCCTTCTCTTGTAATATTTCATATTTACATCCGGCTTTATTAACTAATTCTATTAAATCTCCTAGACCTTTTGGACTTACGCATATTTCCACTTGATAATAATTTAACCTTCTTACATCCCACAGATAAATATCTTGAGATAAAGCTAGATTTAACAGTCTTTCTAACTGTAATCCTTCAATTCTAATAATAACATAACCCTTAAAATAATTCCATATTTTTATAGCTAACATTTAATCACCCTTAGCTCAAGATTTCTACTTGTTCTATATTACCAATTATTAATATTTCTTCAGAAAGTATATTTTTTATTTCCAGTTCATCCCCAATTACCTTTATTATTCCTGCTTTTGAGTTTATCCTAATAATTTCATTATCGTATTCTATTATTCCTTTATGGTTAGAAACACTCACCTCAATATTTCCTATTATTGTTATCCTCGGTAAATCTAAAGTTATATCTATTGGCAATTCCAATGCTTCAGATAAATTGGCCTTAATATTGTCCATATTCTTTTTCATTTATTATCCCTCCAATTTATCATATGAAATTAAATATTGTTCTATTACATAAGAAAAGAGAAGCAGTTATCTGCTTCTCTTAATATTCTTTAAACTTTTTGGTTCAGAAAGTATTTCTGCATAAATTATGCCTTTTAATATGTCTCTTTTTAAATCTAAAGATGATTTATTAATTGTTACAATTTCTTTATTATCACCAACTGTATCAGTCACTAAGCCTTGTGGCTTTGGTGGACTTTTTGGTTTTGGTGGTTTTTTTGGTTGAGAGGGATTGGATGGCTGCGATGGTTGAGATAAACTGGATTGCATCCATTGACTATCAAATTGATTTTGTTTTTCTTTTTGTCTTTTTATCTCATTTTGTCTTTTTATCTCTTTTTCCTTTTGCAGTTCATTTTCCAAATCTACCATAAAGGAACTAAATATATTTTTTGCTCCTCCAGCTTTCTTATTCTGGCTATAAGCAGTTGTTCCCTTTTGCTCTAATTTTTTTGCCCTATTTAGGTTCCTATTATTCGTTTTACCTTTTTTATTGGAACTTTTAATAATAGTACTTCCTATAACCCAGATAACAAGAATTATTAGTTGTTCCATTTAATCACATCCTACAATTTATTGTTATCCTCATCAGATATTTTTGATATTGAGTTTCTCATATCTGTATCTGCTAATATATTTCTCATATTATAATAATCCATTACTCCCATATTTCCTTCTTTTAAAGCAGCAGATAGTGCCAAAGGAACTTCAGCTTCTGCTTCTACTACTTTTGCACGCATAGCTTGAACTTCAGCAATCATTTCTTGTTCTTTTGCTACAGCCATTGCTCTTCTCTCTTCAGCCTTTGCTTGAGCAATTTTCTTATCTGCATCTGCCTGTTCCATCTGTAGTTTTGCACCAATGTTTCTTCCAACATCTACATCAGCAATATCTATTGATAAAATCTCAAAAGCTGTTCCTGAATCCAGACCTTTGTCTAATACAGTTTTAGATATGTTATCAGGATTCTCCATTACATCTGAATGAGAAAGAGAACTACCAACAGTAGTAACAATTCCTTCACCAACTCTGGCAATAATAGTTTCTTCACCAGCTCCACCTACTAATCTTTCAATATTAGCTCTAACTGTTACTCTAGCCTTTACAATTACTTCTATACCATTCTTTGCTACTGCAGATATATTAGGTGTCTCTATAACCTTTGGGTTTACACTTACTTGAACAGCCTCTAGTACATTTCTTCCTGCTAAATCAATTGCAGCTGCTCTTTCGAAGATCAGTGGAATATTAGCTCTTTGTGCCGCTATCAATGCATCTACTAGTGTATTTACATTTCCACCTGCTAGATGATGAGCTTCTAAATCATCTAAGTTTAAACTCAGTCCTGCCTTTGTAGCCTTAATCATAGGGTTTACAATTCTACTTGGTACTACTCTTCTAAGCCTCATTCCAATAAGGGTTGCTATCTTTACTCTAACACCTGAGAAGAAAGCTGTAATCCATAATCCGACTGGTACAAAAGTAAAGAATAGTATTAATAGTATGATTATGAGTAGCGCTATTCCTCCCGTAAAAAATAATTCCATACTAAGTCCTCCTTACAAATATTTTTGATCCTTCAACTTTTACTACTTTTATATTAGCATTTTTACTTATAAAGTCACCTTCAGATAATACATCATACTTATTACCATTTATTTCAATGAATCCAGCAGGTCTAAGTTCAGATAATGTTATTCCTTCTTCTCCTAATAGGTGTTCCATATCATTAGAAGGAATATATCCTCTCTCCTTTACAAGCTCATTGCTTAAAATTATATTATCAAATATTTTGCTCCGATATCCTAATTTTACGAAAATTAGAGTCACAATTGTGGTCAGTATAATAGCTATACTTAAGGATAATACACCAGTTCTAAAATCGTTCATCGCCATTATTGTTCCTACAACTATAAAAACTATTCCACCTATACCAGGGAGTCCAAAGCCAGGTACCATTCCTTCAATTACTAATAGAATTAGACCTATTACAAAGAGTGTCAATGATATCCAATTAGAATTACCTGCCAAGATATTCCCGCCAAAATACAAGCCAAAAGCCATAATACTTGCGATTCCACCTATTCCAAATCCAGGAGTTAATATTTCAACTGCTACACCTATAAAACCAATTGCTAAAAGCATAGTGGTTATTGTAGAACTCGAAATATACTTAGCAAGTTTAACTTTAAAGCCTTCTTCTACTTCGATAATTCCAGATGCTTCAATTTTAAAATAATCCAATATGCTATTATAGTCATTAGATATATTATCAGCTATGCCATACTCTAGTGCTTCATTGGAAGTAAGATTAACTAATTTTCCTTCTTTAGTAATTCCGTCAATCTTAATATCCTTATCAGCCATGGCCTCGATAATTCTATAATCTCTATCTCTGTATTGAGCTGTATCTCTTAAAACCGCTCTCCACATTGACATAATCTTTTCTGTATTTGGTATAGTTTCTGCTGAACCAATAGTAGCACTATTTGCCATTACAACCTTTTCACTAGCTATGGTAATTAAAACTCCTGCAGATTGAGCATTGCTCTTTACATAAGAAATAGTAGGTATGTTTGTATCCAGAATAGCATCTTTTATTTCAATAGCTTCATCAATTAAACCGCCATAGGTGTTTATTTCAAATATTATTGCTTCAGCATTCTTTTGTTCCAAACTTTCTATGGTATTCTTAACGAAACTACTTGTGGCTCTATTGATTTCTCCATTTATTGGAACTATATATACCTTACTACTATTATCTACTTCATTTGCGTATGATACAGAGCTTAAAATCAAAAGTAATATCAAAACTACTCCTATTTTTCTATATTTCATATCGACTTCACCTCCTGCTATTATATACTACCTTAATCTTATACCCAAATCTATATCATATAAAAATGACAATCTAGTTACAATATATGAAGTTTATATAAGAAATATCCAATTAAACAAAAAACCTGAGTAATAACTCAGGTTAGTTTAATATTCTTTTGACTATTTTATTTACTATGTTTCCATCAGTTCTACCTTTTACTTTAGGCATTACAGATTTCATTATCTTTCCAATGTCCTTCATTGAGATAGCATTTATTTCTCTTATTGTTTCCCTAACAATTTCCTCTAATTCCTCTTCTGAAAGCTGCTCGGGTAAATATTTTAAAAGAATTTCTATTTCGTTCTCAGTCTGATTGATTAAATCATCCCTTGAACCTTTTCTAAATTCTTCAATTGCATTTCTTTTTTCTTTTACTTGTTTACTTATGATGTCTAATATTTCTTCATCAGTTAATTCTTTTCTTTCATCAACTTCAGTCTGTTTAATTGAAGCCCTAACCATAGTGATAGTATTTTTTCTCATAGTATCTTTGTTTTTCATGGATGATTTAAAATCTTCCATAAGTTTTTCTTTAAGGGACATTTATTCACCTTCTAATAATTCATATTAAACTAATTTAAAACTTTGAGCGCTTCTTCTTTCTTGCTTCTTCAGATTTCTTTTTACGCCTTACACTTGGTTTTTCATAATGTTCTCTTTTCCTGACTTCCCCCATTACCCCAGAGCGAGCACATTGTCTTTTAAATCTTTTTAATGCATTGTCAAGAGATTCATTTTCTCCAACTTTAATTTCTGACATCAATCTTCCCTCCCCTCACTACTACAAGAGTGAGTCTATACTATCCTGATTTTGTTAATAGACAAATCAATTATACATTAGATTAGTAATAATTTCAATATGTTTTTAACCTGGTGGCCATAACATACTTCTACCACCAATCAAATGGAAATGAATATGATTTACTGACTGACCACCATCTTCCTTACAATTATTAACTATTCGGTATCCTTTGGAAAGTCCATATTCTTTAGCTAGCTTTTTTGCGGCTAAAAACACTTGTCCTATTATATCATGATTACTTTCGTCAATATCATCGTTAGACTCAATATGAACTTTAGGAACAATTAAAAAATGTATAGGAGCCTGAGGGCTAGTGTCTTTAAAAGCAACAACACTTTCGTCCTCATAAACAAATTCGCTAGGAATCTCTTTATTAATAATTTTACAGAATATACACTCCATATGTATCACCTCCTTAAATTATTAGAGATAATTATATTATTTTCCCAATTAAAAAGTCATCAACTGAGTCAATAATCTTTATAGTTTTTATTTCTCCAACAATAGAATCATCAGCTTCTATTTTTGTTCTAATATAATTAGTAGTATATCCTTCACAGCTTAGTTTATCACTATTATTGTCTTCAAATAGTACATCTAAATTTAGTCCAATAAATTTATTTCTGAAATACTTAGACATCTCTTCACCAATTTTGATTAAAATTTCGCTTCTTTCATTTTTTATATTACCATCTATTTGATTTTCATACTTTTCTGCAGGAGTTCCTTTTCTAGGACTGTATTTAAATACATGTACTCGAGAAAAACCGATATCTCTAACAAAATCACATGTTTCTTTAAACTCATCTTCTGTTTCTCCTGGAAATCCAACTATAATATCGGTAGTCAGTGCTGCATCGGGCATATACTTTCTTATGAGTTCAGCCTTATTTTTATACAAATCAGTTGTATATTTCCTATTCATCCTTTTTAAAACTGAATCACTTCCACTTTGAAGTGAAAGATGAAAATGATCACATACCTTGTCTATTTTTACGATTTCCTTCATAAAATCTTCATCTATTAAAGTAGGTTCAATTGAACTTAAACGAATTCTTTCAATTCCTTCTACATTGCCAATGCCTTTAATCACATCAATTAAACATATATCCTTTAAATCCTTGCCGTAAGATGCAACATGAATCCCAGTTAATATAATTTCTTTAAAATTAGAATGAGCAAGTTTTTGAGTTTCACTAATTATATCATCATATTCTCTGCTTCTAATTGGTCCTCTAGCATATGGTATTATACAATAGCTGCAAAACTGATTACATCCATCTTGAATCTTTATATATGCTCTAGTCTTAGATTTTATCTCATTTATATTAATTATATCAAACTTCTTGTAAGTTTTAATATCCCTGACTATATTGATTTTTTCATTTTCGTCCTTTGCTTTTTCACAAAGTTCCACAACTTCATTCCTATCTGTTGTTCCAATTATTACATCAACGCCTTCAATTTTAGCAACTTCATCAGGAGAAACTTGGGAATAACATCCTACTACAGCAATAACGGAATCCTTATTCAGCTTCTTTGCTTTTCTAATAAACTGCCTTGATTTCCTATCTGACAAATTAGTTACAGTGCACGTATTAATAACGTAAACATCTGCAAAGTTTTCGCCTTTTACTATTTTATATCCACTTTTCTCAAAAAGTTCTTCCATAGCCTCTGTTTCATATTGATTGACCTTACATCCTAGTGTATGGAATGCTACGGTTTTCATTAATTAGATCACTCCTAAATCTCCTAATTCATAAAGCACTATAGTGGCTGTTACGACCCCAGCAGTTTCCGTTCTTAAAATTCGTGGGCCCAATGTCACTATTTTCCCTCCTATAGATTTTAGCTTATCAATTTCACTTTGCTCAAATCCACCTTCAGGACCTATTACAATATTAACCCTACCATCTTTAATATTTAAAAGTTCCTCCCTTATTGTCACAACTATTTCTTCTTCATAAGGAACAATAATATTTGTTTCATCTTTTAAAATATTTATCATATCATCAAAGCCAATAATACCATTGACTTTTGGTATTATATCTCTTTTTGATTGCTTTGCTGCTTCTTCAACTATTGAGTTCCATCTAGATACTTTGTTTTGTTCTTTTTTTATATCATTTATCTTCACAACAGATCTATAAGTTATAACTGGATAGAAATTTTTAATTCCAACTTCTGTACCTTTTTGAAATATTAACTCCATCCTATTTCCTTTTGCTAAACCCTGAAACAAAGATATTTCTACCTTAGATTCGTGATTGCCTATTTCCTTCTGTTTGATTAAAGTACTTACTTTATCTTTTAATATTTGTTCTATTTCACATAAATAAGTAATCCCCTCACAGGAAATTTCAATATATTCGCCAATTTTTAGCCTTAATACATCCTTAATATGCTTAACATCATTGTTAATAATATTTATTCTATCTACTTCAATTTGACTTTTTTCTACGAAAAATCTATGCATTTTATCACCTATTTAGTTGCAACAAGACATGCCCAACCATTATTTTCCTTCAAATCAATAATATTAAAATTATGTTCTAATAGGGATTCCTTAACCATATTGATTTTACTACTTATAATGCCTGAACCAATAAATATCCCATTTTCTTCTAAATAATCATCTAGATTCTCTATCATTCCAACTAAGACCTCTGCTATTATGTTAGCAACTACAATATCTGCTTTACCTTCTACAGCATCCAATAAATTGCCATGCTTAACATTTACTATTTCATTAACCTTATTATTCTCTACATTTTCTTTTGATACTTTTATGGACATACTATCTAAATCTATAGCAGTAACCTTATTGGCGCCTAATTTAGCTGCTATTATACTAAGTATTCCACTACCACATCCCACATCAAAGACAATAGAGTTTTTGTTAATATGCTTATCTAAGGCTTCTGCACACATCATTGTTGTCTCGTGAGAACCAGTGCCAAATGCCATTCCTGGATCAAGTTCAATAACAATATCTCCCATCTTTTCATCATAGTCTTCCCAAGATGGCTTTATTATTATATGGTTATTAATCACTATTGTAGAAAAATATTTTTTCCAGTTATCTGCCCAATTCTTATCATCTACTTCGTAAGTTTCAATTATCCCTAAAGGTTTATTTCCTTCATTTACTGGATTAACTTCTATCTCATCACTAATCTTTTCCACAATAGAATCTATACCTGTGTCTATTTCATAGTATGCTTTAATAATAATCCCATCAAAATCTACATCAATAAGATCTGGATCAATGAAATCCCAGTCATTTTCTGTCCTTGATAACTCAAGTATATCATTTGGATCTTCTATAGCAAGTCCAGTAGCACCATATTTGTACAATATAGAGGATACTATATCTTCATTTTCAGCAGTAGTTTTTATCTGTAACTCTAGCCACTTCATTAAATACACATCCTTTTTAATTTCATTTAATTAAGAAACATAAGATATAGATTAGTTTAATTATACAATAAATAAATTGTAATTACTATATAATCCAATAGCAAACACTTTTAGCCGACTACTATTTAAATACGTCTTTCACTTTTTTAAAAAAGCCTTTCTTTTCTTCTTTCAGCTCTTCTCCTTGCTCTTGGCTTAATTCAATTAACAAATCTCTTTGTTTATCAGATAATTTTGTAGGTACTTTGACGTCAACAGTAAAATATAAATCCCCTCTGCCTACTCCACGAATACTTGGTACACCCTTGCTCTTTAATCTGAATTGAGTTCCTGTTTGGGTTCCTTCTGCTATAGTATAGTCCTCATTTCCTTCCAATGTAGGCACAACTATTTTTGCGCCTAAGGCTGCCTCAGTAAATGAAATTGGTATATTTAAAAATATATTATTGCCTTCTCTTTTGAATATCTCATCTTCTTTAACTGATATATAAATATATAAGTCTCCAGGGCTACCTCCTCGAAGTCCATGTTCTCCTTCGCCTCTGATTGTAATAATTGAGTTACTATCTACTCCTGCAGGAATTTTTGCATTTATTCTTCTACTCTTAATTTCTCTTCCTGACCCATGACATTTAGGACATTTTTCTTTAATAATTTCTCCAGATCCATTACATTCATCACATGTTCCTACTCTTACAAATTGTCCAAATGGAGATTGTTGAGTGTATCTTACTTGACCACTTCCATGACACTTAGGACATGTCTCTTTTTCAGTACCTGATTTAGCCCCGGATCCATCACATTTTGAACAGTTTTCTGTTCTTCTAATCTGTATTTCTTTTTCAGCTCCGAAAACTGCTTCTTCAAATTCCAGTTTTAATTCATATCTAAGGTCCGAACCTCTAACTGGTCCATTCTTTCTTCTTTGTGCATTACCACCACTAGACCCACCTCCAAAAATATCAAAGATATCATCAAAGATGTCATTAAATCCACCAAATCCAGAACCCGCATTGTTACCATTTACTCCAGATTCTCCATATCTATCATATCTAGCTCTTTTATTCTCATCAATTAGTACTTCATAAGCAGTAGTTGCCTCTTTAAACTTATGTTCTGCATCACTGTCATCAGGATTTAAATCAGGGTGATACTTTTTAGCAAGCTTTCTATAGGCACTTTTTATTTCATCACTCGTTGAATTCCTATCAATACCTAATACTTCATAATAATCTCCCAAAATATTCACCAGCCTTCATAATTATACTTAACAAAACATAAGCTAAATCATTAGATTTAGCTTATGTTTATTATATTACTATTAGTATTTTACTACTCTTCTTCGTCTTCGTCCACAACTTCATAATCAGCATCTACGACATCATCTTCTGGAGCTGCCCCTTCTCCATTTTCTTGAGTTTGGCTATAAATTTTTTCTGATATCTTGTAAAAACTTTGAGTTAACTCTTCAGTTTTATTCTTAATATCATCTATATCTTCTCCCTCTAAGGATTTCTTTAAAGCATCCAATTTAGAATTAACATCAGCTTTTTCATCTTCAGAAATCTTGCCTTCTAATTCCTTTAAAGCTTTTTCTGTTTGATAAACCATTGAATCAGCATTATTTCTGGTTTCTATAGATTTCTTTTTATTCTCATCCTCTTCAGCAAATCTTTCAGCTTCTTTTACTTTTTGTTGAATTTCATCATCGGACATCTTTGTTGAAGCTGTTATTGTAATCTTTTGTTCTTTACCAGTTCCTAAATCTTTTGCACTAACATTTACTATACCATTGGCATCTATATCAAATGTTACTTCTATTTGTGGAACTCCTCTTGGTGCTAGTGCTATACCAGTAAGTTGGAATCTTCCAAGTGTTACATTATCATTTGCCATTTGTCGTTCACCTTGAAGAACGTGAATATCTACTGACGTTTGATTGTCAGACGCAGTGGAGAACACTTGTGATTTCTTAGTTGGTATAGTTGTATTTTTCTCTATCAACCTTGTTGTAACTCCTCCCAGTGTTTCAATACCTAATGAAAGTGGAGTAACATCTAATAATAAAATATCCTTAACTTCACCACTTAAAACCCCACCTTGTACTGCTGCACCTATAGCAACACATTCATCTGGATTTATATCTTTTTGAGGTTCTTTTCCAATTAGTTTCTTTACAGCTTCTTGAACAGCTGGAATTCTAGTTGAACCACCAACAAGTAAAACTTTATCTATATCTGAAGTAGATAAACCAGAGTCTTTAATAGCAGCTCTTACTGGTTCTAATGTTTTATCTACTAAATAAGAAGTCAATTCATCAAATTTAGCTCTTGTTATATCCATATTTAAATGTTGTGGACCAGCTGCAGTCGCTGTTATAAATGGTAGATTTATATTAGTCGACATTGTGGATGACAATTCTTTCTTCGCCTTTTCAGCAGCCTCTTTCAATCTTTGTAATGCCATTTTATCTATAGCTAAATCAACACCATTTTCTTTCTTAAATTCTCCATTAATATATTTTATTAGCTCATTATCAAAGTCATCTCCACCAAGTTTGTTATTTCCTCTAGTAGAAAGTACTTCAAATACTCCATCTCCTATTTCCAATATGGAAACGTCAAAGGTACCGCCACCTAAATCAAATACCATTATCTTACGTTGGCCTTCTTCTTTATCCATACCATAAGCTAATGCAGCCGCTGTTGGTTCATTTATTATTCTCTTTACTTCTAATCCAGCAATTTTCCCAGCATCTTTAGTTGCCTGCCTTTGACTGTCTGTAAAATATGCAGGAACTGTAATTACAGCTTCTTCTACGGTTTCACCTAAATAGCTCTCTACATCTGCTTTTATTTTTTGTAATACCATAGCAGATATTTCTTCTGGAGTATAGTTTTTATCATCTATTTTTACTTTATGATCAGTACCCATTTCCCTTTTTATAGATGCTATAGTTTTTTCTGGATTAGTAACTGCTTGCCTTCTAGCAGTTTCACCAACTAGTCTTTCACCTTCTTTAGTAAATGCAACTACAGAAGGAGTAGTTCTGTTACCTTCTGCATTGGGTATAACTGTAGGTTCTCCACCTTCCATAACTGCCACACATGAATTAGTTGTACCTAAGTCTATTCCTATAATCTTTCCCATATATATATTCCTCCCTAAATTATTTCGATACTTTAACCATTGATGGTCTTAATACTTTATCTTTTAACATATATCCTTTTTGTAGAATTTCAATCACAAGGCCAGATTCATATTCATCTGATTCTTCCATAGTAACTGCATGATGGAAATTTGGATCAAATTCTTTGCCTAAACATTCTATTTCATGAACAGAGTTATTTTTCAGCATTTCTATTAATTGTTGTTCTATTAGGCTAATGCCTATATAAAAACTATCTTCTTTATTTACTTCACTATTTATGGCTCTTTGGAAATTATCTATAATTGGAAGTAAACCACATGCAATTGTTTCTATTCCATAGTCTATAGAACTCTCTTTTTCCTTTTCAGCTCTTCTCTTAAAATTCACAAAATCTGCTTGCAATCTTGCTAATTTGGATTTCATATCATCGATTTCATCATCCTTAGCATTAAATACATTAGAATTTGAATCTTCCTTGTTAACATCCTCATCAATGTTTTGATTATTTACTTCTTCCTCTACTTCTTCTTTTTTTAATTCCTCTTCTTTGTTTAAATCTTCGTTATTAGCATTCATTATTTCACCTCGTCTTTACTTTCTAAATTCCATCTCTAGAATTTCAGATATGTTTACAGAAAATAATCTCAAAACATTGATTAACTTATAATAATCCATTCTTGTAGGACCTAATAAACCAATTTTCCCTATGGTCTTCCCATCAATATTATAAGTTGCAGTTACGATACTACTTTCTTTTAATTGGTCATAAACATTCTCTTCACCAATAACAATCTCAATTCCATTTCCTAGATTTTCTTTTAAAAGCATTTCTAATATCTTGTCTTTATCTTCTATAAAAGATAAAATTGTTTTTGCTTTATTTATATCCTTATATTCAGGATAGTTTAATAATCTAGCAACTCCATCATAATATAATTCAACATCTTCTGAATCATATACAGATTCATTCAATATAGGGATTAGCTCTTTTAATACTCCTTTATATTCGTACAATTCATCTAACAACCCCATATTGAGTACATCATTGAGTTTATTAAGAGGTAAATTATTTAACTTCTCATTCAAGAAATTTGAAATTGTATTTAACTGATCAGGTGAAATTTGATTATCAACTTTAAAAATAGTACTTCTTATAATATCTGAATTATTAACAATGACTAATAAAACTTGATTATCACTTACTAATACCAATTGAATATGTTTTATCTTGCTATTTTCTAGATGTGGTGATATTACAAGTGCTATATGATTTGTAATCTCAGACAAAACTTTAGCAGATGTTTGCAATAAGTGATCCACCTCTTGAGATTTGCTAATCAAAATATCTTTGATTTTTTGTTTTTTATACTCATCAATTGTTGAGTTGTTTAATAATAAACTATCTACATATAATCTATATGCCTTATCAGATGGTACTCTACCTGCAGATGAATGGGGCTTGTTTAACAAGCCTAGCTCTTCAAGATCGGACATTTCATTTCTTATAGTCGCAGGGCTTACGCCAATATCATAATGCTTAGATAAAGTTCTAGAACCTATTGGTTCTGCACTAATAATGTAACTATTAATTATAGCATATAGGACCTTTAATTTTCTTTCATCCAACATACTTTTCACCTCTTTATCTTGGATGCTATTAGCACTCCCCTCTTCCGAGTGCTAATTCTATAATAATAAATTACCACTTGAATTGACCTTTGTCAATACCTTTTTATGCTTATGGCATAAAATCTACTTCTACTAAATTCGATAAGTCCAACCCTTTATTTGTTAATGTAATACTATTATAATTCTCTTTTATTAAATTATTATGAACATGCTTATCGATTATTTTTCTATATCGATTATCAATTTTTTCGTTAAATCTAAACAAATATTCGTTCTTATTTATTCCACTTTTTAATCTTAAACCCATAATGCAATATTCAGCAATCTCCATGTTCTTATCAATTATTTCTTCTCCTTCTACTGGAAGTATATGGCTTTCTATCAATTTATTATAGCTTGCTAATTTTGAATGATTCCAAAACCTCTTATTAAATAAATTGGAATGGCTATTTAAGCCAACACCTAAATAAGGCTCTACTTTCCAATATGTTAAATTGTGCTTACATTCTTTTCCTGCCTTTGAAAAATTGGATACTTCATAATGTTCATAATTGTTTTCTTTAAGTAGTCCAAGAGATTTATGATACATTAATCTCTCCAAATCTTCATTGGGTAAATCTAATAACCCTCTATCATACCAGTTCTTTATTAATGTTCCATTCTCTATAATAAGACCATAAAGTGATATATGGTCTACATCTAAGTCAATTACTTTTATTAGAGTATTTTCTAAAGTAGGAAGATCTTGTCCAGGCAATCCAAACATCAAATCCACATTAATATTATGGAACCCTTCTTCTCTTAACATATGAAAAGAATCAAAAAAATCCTTAGATGAATGGATTCTACCAATAGTTTTTAAAATATTATCATTTAATGATTGTAGTCCTAAGCTTATTCTATTAATACCAGAATCTTTATAACTCTTAATTTTTTGTCTGTTCAATGTACCAGGGTTAATCTCAATTGTCACTTCATTTAATTTTCTTATATCAAATGTTCTATAAACATTTTCCAATGTTTTTTCTATATATACAGTGTCAATTGACGATGGAGTTCCACCGCCAATGAAAATCGTACTTAGAGTAAAATCAGAAAGTATATCTTTATACATGGAAATTTCTTTATTCAAATTTGACATATATCTACCTATGTCCATACCATTTTTTGCATATGACGTGAAATCGCAATAATAACACTTTCTCTCACAAAAAGGAATGTGTATATAAAGGCTAAAATTTTTCATAGAATCATTTCTTTTCATCATATTTTAAAACAGATAAGAAAGCTTCTTGAGGTACATCTACTGCACCTATTGATCTCATACGTTTCTTACCTTCTTTTTGTTTCTCTAATAGTTTCTTCTTTCTGGATATATCTCCACCATAACATTTTGCCAATACATCTTTTCTCAAAGCTCTAATAGTCTCTCTAGCAATTATTTTGCCGCCAACTGATGCTTGTATAGGAACAGCAAATTGATGCCTTGGGATCACATCTACTAACCTTTCAGCTATAGTTCTACCCCTTTCATAAGCTTTTTCCTCATGGACAATCAAGGAAAATGCATCTACTAGTTCTCCATTTATTAATATATCTAGTTTCAATAGCTCACTTCTTTTATAACCTTTAAGTTCATAGTCAAGAGAAGCATACCCTCTAGTCTTAGATTTCAATGCATCAAAGAAATCATAAATAACTTCATTTAAAGGTAATTCATAATGTAATACTACTCTCGTTTCTTCAAGATACTCCATATTCAAAAACGCGCCACGTTTATTCTGACATAATTCCATGATAGCACCTACATAGTCTGTTGGTGTCATTATAGAAGCATTTACTATTGGTTCTTCCATATATTCAACTTCTGTGGTTGGTGGTAAATTAGAAGGATTTTGAATTTCCAATATTTCACCATCGTTTTTCTTAATTTTATAAATAACACTAGGAGCTGTTGTTATTATATTTAAATCAAATTCTCTTTCAAGTCTTTCTTGAATTATTTCCATATGAAGTAGACCTAGAAATCCGCATCTAAATCCAAATCCTAATGCAACAGAGGTTTCTGGCTCAAAAACTAGAGATGCATCATTTACTTGAAGTTTTTCAAGTGCATCCCTAACAGTATTAAAATCTTCACCTTCAGCAGGATATATTCCACAATAAACCATAGGAAGTACCTTTTTATATCCTGGTAAGGGTTCCTTAGCAGGATTGTCCACATCAGTTATAGTATCCCCTACTCTAGTTTCTGTTACATTTTTTATGCTTGCTGTAACATATCCTACTTCACCTGCTTCAAGTTGTTTTGTACTTATATGTCTAGAAGTATTTATTCCAACTTCTATTACTTCAAAAGTTTTTCCAGTTGCCATCATCTTAATATTCATACCTGGCTTTATAGTGCCCTCTTTTACTCTAATAAAACAAGTAACCCCTTTATAAGAATCATAGTAGGAGTCAAATATTAAAGCTTTTAAAGGAGCATTTTTATCTCCTGTTGGTCGAGGAACATTCTTGACGATGCTTTCTAAAACTTGATCTATATTTAAGCCTTCTTTAGCTGAAATCAAAGGAGCATCTTGGCAATCAATCCCAATAATATCTTCAACTTCTTTTTTAACTTCATTAGGTCTTGCACTTGGTAAATCAATTTTATTAATTACAGGCACTATCTCCAAATCTTGATCCAAGGCTAGATAAACATTGGCAAGGGTTTGTGCCTCAACACCCTGTGTTGCATCAACAACTAAAATTGCCCCTTCACATGCTGCCAAAGATCTTGAAACTTCATAATTAAAGTCCACATGTCCTGGAGTATCTATTAGATTCAATATGTAATCTTCTCCATCTGCAGCCTTATAAATGAGCCTTATAGACTTTAATTTAATAGTTATTCCTCTTTCTCTTTCTAAATCCATACTATCCAGGACTTGTTCTTGCATTTCTCTTGTTGTTAGCATTCCAGTATTCTCTATTAGCCTATCAGCTAATGTTGATTTACCATGATCTATATGAGCTATTATGGAAAAATTCCTTATGTTTTCTTGCTTTATTTGCATGCTCTTCCTCCTTTAAAATCAAAGCGTCTATTCATGATTATAACAAAATTTGATTATTATGTAAAACAAAAGACCAGGAACCTGGTCTTTCATTTCGTATAATATGTATTCCCAAATATAGAAATTGATTTATTAGAAAAATCTATTTCTAATAATGCTGTGTTCTCCAATAAATTTAATTCTTTAATCGTATTATTTACCTCAAACAATAAATAAATGAGAACACTAAACAAACATATCAATGTTATTAATTTAAGAAATCCAAAGAAAAATCTTCTCTTTCTTTTTTCATACCTTTTCATTCTGGTTTCCATATTTATCACCAAATATAGATTCTCCATAAAATGAAAGTAATATACAAATTAACTCCTAATTTTGTAAGTTTTATTCTTTATTTATATTTCCAAATCTATTATCAATAGGAAAATATCTAAAATCAGTTATTCCTTTTACTGAATCAATATTGATACATCCAAAATATCTACTATCTTTACTAGCTCCTTCTTCTCTATTATCGCCTAAAACAAACACATGTTCTTTTGCCACTGTCCATGAACTTTCATTATAAATATGAGTATAGGCATTTGAATCTATATAGTCCTCAACAAGTATTTCACCATTTAAAAATACCTTCCCATCCATAATTTCAACTGTATCCCCTTCTATTCCAATAACTCTTTTGATATAGTCCTTTTCAATACTATCTGGAGCCTGTAGTACAATTACATCTCCTCTATCAGGTCCACTAAAATATAATGGTATCTTAATAGCAAATAATCTATCTCTTTCATGTAAAGTTGGGTACATAGAATTTCCTAATACATATGTTGTATTAAAAATAAAAGTCTTTATCAAAATAGCAATTATAACTGCAATTGCTATGCTTTTTATCCATTCAAAAGCTTCGCTTTTGGGTTCTTTATCATTTATATTATCCAAAACATACTACCTCCTAGAAATTATTACTATTAGTATTATAACACTTTGTAACCATTATTCAAATTCTATTCAATTATGCTATCTATTACTAAACTCATTATTTCTCCTATTAGTTTTGCCGTTTCTGAAGCCTCCTCTTGGGTAACTAAATTGCTTCCAACTTCGATTAGTGCTGAGAAATTCGAAACATTCAAATTATATTTCCCATAGGGTTTTACAATAATACCAGTACATAGATTAGGATATAATGCATCAGATACAGCCTTTATATATTTGGCAAAGTTTAGTACTTGTTCATAGTTTTCAGCATCTGGACCAACTACTAGAGAAAAAGTGGCTGTTCTAATGCCATTTATATCAATTCTTGCAGTTTTCAAAAATTTTTCCTTATAATCTGCATTTATATCGACCCCATCACGATGTAAATCTAAAAATATCTTCAAATTATTATTTTCTGCCTTCTTGTTATTTATTGTAGTACTTGATCTAGAATAGGACTTGCTATAGGAAGGTATATCATGTAAGGTCTTAACATGGTCTACTTTATGTCCCTTAGCTTCTAATACTTTAGCCATTATTTGTCCTATGTTGGCCATATTCTTACTGGTATCTTGGTTGTGATAAAGTGTTTCATCCTCCACTAAAAATGATTCTGTAGCGTGTGTATGATACATTAGAATATAAGGTTTTTGTTTGTCTACTTTTACTTTTTCTATATTTAAGGGTTCCGGTATATTTTCTATGGAGCTTATCCCATTTGATTCCCTTATTATTATTAGACTTTCATATTCATCTAATCTGTCAATTATATAATCATATTTGTACTCTAATTCGCCCTGATCATCTACATCTTTCTCTTGGGCAATATCTTTATTTAGGCCAGTACTAATACTTCCTAGCCTAAAATTATTACTAACAAGTCTATATATTAAAAAACCAATATTTAAAACTAACAAACATGATAGTATCATTATAAAATAGCTATCATTTCTTTTTCTTCTCCTTTTTCTTCTCCTCATGTTAACACTCCCTATTAAATATATAGTCCATAATATATATTCAATAGAAAATTATTTTATGTTCCTATCTTAGGTATCTATTTACATCTGTTAAATCAATTGCAGGATGAAGTGCAATATTTAAACCATTTGCTAAAATTATAGATAAATCATCTATAGTAACATCTATGTCTTTAGGGGTGACGATTGTATTTGCCATAAATGGATTTAATACTTCTACAATTAATGAATACTTATCGTCTTCAGATAGTTGGCCTAATAAATCATAAAACTCCTTTCCTTTCTCAGATTGCTCCTTTAATGAATCCAATATTAAATCTAAAGTATCATTTACAATTGTTGCAGCATTTACAACAGTAGGAATTCCTATAGCAATAACTGGTATCCCAAGAGTATCTTTATTTAATGCCATTCTCTTATTCCCAATTCCACTTCCTGGGCTTATTCCTGTGTCAGCTATCTGTATAGTCTTACTAACTCTATCCATCTTTCTTGAAGCAAGAGCATCTACTGCTATTAATAAATCTGGTTTTATCTTATCAACAATTCCTTTGACTATATCTAAGCTTTCAATTCCTGTTACACCCATTACTCCTGGAGCCATAGCAGCAACATTTGCCATAGTCTCATCATATTCTTTATTATAGTTCACAAAATATTGCCTAGTCACAAGTACTCTTTCCACAACTTTTGGACCTAATGCATCAGGACTTACATTCCAATTGCCAAGACCTATAATTAATATCTTTGAATTAGCTTTATTATGTCCTAACCCTTGTATTTCTTTTGCTACAACTTTACTTATTTCATCTTTTAAATCTTGATCTGAAACATTCAAATTTGGAACATCTATTGTAATATATTTCCCTATTGGTTTACTCATTATTTCTTGCCCATTATTATCTAATACTTCGATTCTAGTTATAGAATAATTATCCATTTCTAAAACATCAACTGATACACCCTCGATTTCAACATCTTTTCCTTCAGTATACATCTCTCTATTCTCAACAGCTAAATCTGTATAAATATTTTTCATAATCTTCACCTCTTAATTTATTCAATCAATAAAATTCTAACCATAATTAGGATTAATTATCCTTGCAATTTATTTATGTTCATGATAAAATAACGTGTGTTAGATTTATGAGGAGGTGAAGGTATTGGCAAATATTAAATCTGCTGTAAAAAGAATCCTAGTTACTGATAAGAAAACAGCTTTAAATAAAAGTAGAAAAACTGAAATAAAGACATATATAAAGAAATTTGAAGCGGCCGTTGATGCTGGAAACTTTGATGAGGCTAAGGCTATACTTGGAGTT
Source organism: Tissierellia bacterium (assembly GCA_028708575.1). Lineage (GTDB taxonomy): Bacteria > Bacillota > Clostridia > Tissierellales > Tissierellaceae > UBA3583. The sequence continues at coordinate 14,761 of JAQVYQ010000006.1, read as the reverse complement.
TTGGACAAAAAGCTTAAAAGAGCAGTTCATAAAAATGTTGTTCATAAGAACACTGCAGCAAGAAAGGTTAGTAGACTAACTAAAAAATTAAATCAAGCAATGTAAGAAGAGCTTCAAAATGTTAGAAGCTCTTCTTAAACTTGTAAGAAAACCCTATGATTCTAAAAGTAAATATAATAGGACTTTCTAATTAGTTATAAATAGAACTTCGGAAAACCCGAAGTTTTTTATTTTTTCATACGATTTTTTTGCATAACCTGGTAATTAAAATCTCCATATCAATCTTCTGATTGGAAGCACTGGTTTTAAACTTCTTATCAACAGATAGAAGCAAATTATAAATCTTTTCTAATTCCCTAGTTTCATAGCTTTTAGCTTGTGTAGATATCTTTGAAAACTCATAATCTTTTATGTTAAGATTGCTTTTTATTGAATTATCCAAGTAATTGTATTCTTTATAAATTCTATAGCTTAACATTAAGCGAATCTGCCTGATTATCATAAACAAAATTTTTGGTATTGGTTCATTTGATATATATATTTCATTAAAAGCAGACAATGCACTGTCTATATCCCCTCTGTTGACTGAAGACAACAAATCAAAGATATTGTTATCAATATACTTTAACATTACTGTATCTATATCTTCCTTTGATATTTCTTTATCTTTAGTAAAACTAACTATTTTCCTTATTTCATTTTCTAAGTCATAAAGAGTAGTATTAACACTTTTATTATAATAGGAACTGTGTTTTATTAAATAATTTATATTAGCAAATGATATGTTTTTATCATATTTAATAATCTCTTTTTCAACCCACTTATTTATAGAACTATCTCTTAACTTATCAAATTCAACTACTCGGTCTAATTTCTTGTAATATCTATATATCTTAAGAGTTTTTTTAAGCTCGTTATTTTCATCAAATAGTATCAAACACACATGTTCTCCAAGATTATCTAGATAATTATATACTTCTTGAGTATTGTTTTCTTCTTTATCAAAAAATTGCGATATATCAGTAAGCACAACAACTTTCTTAGATGACATAAAAGGTAATGTTTCACACGAATTTACCAAATCATCAAATGTTGATATTCTGCTGTCTAAGGTCATATAATTCAATGATTCCAGTGATTTGTCTATGTATCTCTTTTTTACTAATCTAAGGCATTCTTCCTTTAAGTACTCTTCTGCACCTGTAAATAAATATGTACACCCTATATCATTCTTTAATAATTTAACAAATTCGTTGTATTTCATAATCTGCACCTTCTTTTCCTATTATCAAAAACTTTCTAATCAGTAAATATGATACTAAATAGTATAAGACATAATAATCTATCATATAATATTTTTCAGAAATAAATGCTATTATATTATTTCCTTTGTTTGCTTTATCTAAATAAGGAATAACTACTAAAGAATCATCATCTAGTAGCACTCTAATCATTCCCATTTCATCAGTTCTATATATAATTGAATTTATGTCATCTAATCTTGAAAGAATTTCTTCATTAGGATGACCATAAAAATTATTTGTCCCTACTGAAATTACGCTATATTTCGGCATAGTATTAGCTAAAAATCCTTCTGTTGAAGAAGTATTACTGCCATGATGAGATACTTTTAGTATATCAATATCACTTATTATACTGTCGTTTATAATGTATTCTACTTCCCTTTCAACATCACCAGTAAAAAGTATATCAAAGCTCTTATATGACATCAAAGAAACTAATGACAGGTTATTCTGATTATATTGAGAGAGGTTTCTTTTTCTATCAGGCCAAATAATACTAAGCTTAGCATTATTATCTAAATATATAATATCATCCTTTGCAAGTATTTTAGTTTGGAAGTCATAATGTTCAATACTATTTACAATTTCATTTCCAGTAGGCAAATTGCTTACATAAAGATTTTTTATATTTATTTCACCTAATAATGCATTAATGCCTTGACTATGATCTTCATCAAAATGAGTAATAATAAGGGCTTCTAAATTAAATATACCTTGCTTTTGTAAATATGGAAGAGTAATATATCTGCCTATATCATTATTGGAAAATATGCTACCACCTGTATCCATTAAATAATTATGCCCTTGAGCTTTTATTAATATTGAATCCCCTTGCCCAACATCTATAAAATCAATTTCTATACTCTCATCTATATTTGTATAAATGCTATTAAATAAAAGAATTCCAACTAAATAATATAAACTGATTTTATTCAAACTCTTGAAATCTTTTAAATCAATTATTCTAAATACAATTGAAATTGCTATGTAATAACAAAAAATAAGTACTAGATTTGGTGACAATATCTTAATTGTATTAAAAGGTATCTTTGCCAAAAAATCAATAATACTCCATTGCGTATCTAACAAAAATTCCAAAGCAAATCCTAACATTGAGTTGACAAAAGAAAATGTATAGTTGAAAAAAATCATTAAGATTCCTAATATTAGAGACCAAGATAATAAAGGAACTGTGATTAGATTTGCTGCCAACCCTAACACAGATATAGTGTTAAAGTAGTATGATTGTATTGGTAACAAACCAATATTTACTGCTATTATTGCCGATATAGTTCCTACAAGTTTATTTTTCAATGGATAAAAGATCTCTTTTACCTTAGGAGTAAGTATTACAATAGACAAAGTAGCTAAATATGACAATTGAAATCCAATATGAAATAAATAAAATGGATTAATAAATAAACTTATAAGGATTGAGAACATTATTGTATTTATGGAATCATAGGGTTCATGAATCAATTGAGAATAATACAATATGGTAAACATTAGGCTTGCCCTTATGGTCGATGGGGGAAGCCCAATCAAATAACTATATATCCAAATAATACTTAATGTTATGATTACATTTATTTTTCTATTAATACCTAATCTTGATATTACAAACATAATAAATCCTGAAATTATACCTATATGTAATCCTGATACAGCTAATATATGGGCTAAGCCAAGATCCCTATATTTTTCCAAATCCTCATCTTCTAAATAGGAGGATTTACCTAAAATAATACTTGATATTAATTTTGAATTCTCTTCACTCAGATATCTATTGAATAGATCCCTTACATCCTTATTAAAACTATCTTTCAATTCATAAAGAACATTATTATTTACTTTAATAATATTAATCGAGTAGTCATTTACTGACATTGTATTATGTATTTTATCGGATAACAAACTAAGTCTATAATTAAAAAGCATTGGATTTGTATTTCTATTAGGTTGCTTTAATTCTCCATAAAATGAAATACTGTCTCCTAAAGATAAGTTTTTCTCACCTATTATAGTTAATATTATCTTTTCATTTTCATATTTTTCATCTACATTTTTTACGATAACAGCATACTTTGAGTATTCATCATTTAAGTCTATAATTTCATGAACTAAACCAGTAAAATCATGCCTTTTATCTCTATAAATTTGCAAGGAACTTTTCATATTTATATTAGTTATGAGCACACCCAGTAATAAAAACATTAATATAATCGTTATATAATTAGACTTGTTTTTAAAAATTCTATAAATGAAGAAAAGAATGGTAAACATAAGAAAAAAAGCAATCAAAAAACTATCCATATTAAAATAATAGGATAATAATATTCCACCCATTATTGAAAATACCATAGGTGTAAAAGGCTTGTCCATAAATTTCTCCCTTTGTATTTTTGTAACTATACTATATAATATTATTAATATTAATAATTATAGCATATAACATATTATTTGAGTATTTTATTAAAGTTAAAGGTGGTAATAGATTTGACTATTAAATTCTATATGGAGAATTCATATATAAGAGAACTAGAAGCAGAAATTATTGAAAAGAAGTTTAGAAATAATAAATACTATATAAAGCTTAACAGAACTATATTCTATCCCCATTTATCTGGAGGACAACCTAAAGATTTAGGAACAATAAACGATCTAGAAGTTATAGATGTATATGAAGAGGGAGAAGATATTGTTCATGTATTAGAAGATAATATTAATGTAACAAAAGTCAAATTGAGTATAAATTGGGAAAACAGAATGGATTTAATGCAGCAACACACAGGACAACATCTTCTGTCTGCCGTAATACATAAGCTGTATAATGGTGAAACATCTAGTTTCTATATAGGAAATGATTATTCTAGTATTGATATTGATTTGCCCAATTTTAAAGATGAAGATATAGAAAAAATAGAATTATTAGCAAATCGTATTATTTACTCAAATTTCAAAATTAAAACTTATATTGTAAACAAAAATGATTTAAAGAATATACCTCTTAGAAAGAAACCAAGTGTAAATTCTAATATTAGAATAGTTGAAATAGAGGGTTTCGATTATTCCCCTTGTGGTGGAACTCATTTAAGCTCTACAGGGGAGATTGGCATTATAAAAATTAGAAAATGGGATAAAAAACGTGGGAATTTAAGGATTGAATTTTTATGTGGTAACAGGGCTCTACATGATTATTCTTGGAAAAATGCATCTATAAGGGAAATTAGTGTCTTACTTTCATCCAAGGAAACAGATGTGCTTACAAGTATTAAAAAATTGTATGAAGCAAAGGAAAAACTAGAAAAGGAAAATAGAGATTTAAGAGAAAACTTATATAAATTAAAAGGAGACAACATCTTAAATGAGATTAAATACAGTAATGGAATTGGAATTATATACAAAGAATTAGAAGATATGGACTTCAAAGAATTAAATCTTATAGCTAATTATCTTAATACTAAAGAACATTTAATTCAAATATATGGTCTACATAATGGTAAAAAGGCTCATTTATTTGTATCATGTACTAAAGATTTAGATTTAGATCTGTCCCAAATATTTAAGAGCTTGTCTGAAAAATACGAAATAAAAGGCGGTGGAAATTCTACTACTGTACAAGGTGGAGTAAAAGCTGATGAATTATCAAGTATAATGAAAGACTTTGCAAATTGTATAATAAAGAAATTAAAGGTTAGGATTCCCTAACCTTATTTTACTCAAAAGCCAGTATATCTTTCCATAATTTTTCTTTAATCTCATCAATACCTTTATAGTTTATACATTTCTTGTATACAGTTTCTAATCGACTATGAGCCTCTTTTGCTCCTGATAAATTTTCGATTCCCCTATTTACTAAAGTATCAAATATTTGAAGATCTTCAAAATAATCATGTTCTCTATTAATATATTCGTCTAAATCAATTGTCGTATATATATAGTTTTTTATTCCTTTTGATGTAGATATAATAGTATCTAATTCTTTAATATATAAACTATCTATTTTTAATGGAATTAAAGGATTGTTAAATATTTCAATGTGATAATTTCTAAAGATAGCTTCATCAGCTATTCTACTTAGAAAAGTAGACTTGCCCGTACCTATTTCTCCGTTTAAATAATATCTATCCTTAATACCATCAATAATTGTAGAGGTATAGTCAACAAATCCATCTGGTGTATATGCTGAAGTGAATAGATTCCTTTTTTTAAAGCCAACAAGGCTTGAAGTTATTGGTTCCTTAGAAAAAATCCTGTCTATAACATTCTTTGTTAATTTATTAATTCCATAAAAATCTACTTTTGTTTTATTAGTTTCTTCGATTTCATCATACAAGGGTTTAGAACTTTTAAAATAGTTAAATGCTCTTCTATATGCATCCTTGTTTTGTTTTTTTGCTGCAAATATTTCAGTCTTGTAAAGTTTAAGTAGCTCAACATCAATAAACTGACCTAAATTAACAATTGTGTCAGTTAATCCAGGAAATATCGGGTCTATAATATGTGGTGCTGTTCCATCAACCAACCCTATTTTCAATTCATCAATAACCAATCCATCTATTGAATCTGGATCTGATGGGCAGTGATGAAATTCAACATTATAACCTGATTGTATTGCCTTATTTCCAATATCTCTCATTAAAGAAGACTTGCCACCACCAGGCATTCCTTTTAATATATATAACATATTTCTATCAATATCAATAATATTATCATGATAACTAAAAAACCCGACAGATGTATTCCCACCTGGAAAAACCCTTCTAATATTTCCCATACATACTCCTCCTAATTATAATAGTATTATAATCTATTCAGAAATTAATAATACGTGAGTTATTAGAAGAAAAAGATGATGAGAAAAACATTCTATTTAAAAAGTTTTAATTGGAAATATATCTCTTACTTTGGATAATAACTTATTTGTTTTCATTCTCCATATCAATAAGCCTTCTTTTCATATCTATCCCACCAGCGTACCCTACTAACTTTTTATTTGAGCCAATAACTCTATGACATGGAACTGCTATCATTATTGGATTTCTGTTGCATGCCATACCCACTGCACGACTAGCCTTTGTATTTCCGACTGCAATAGCAATATCTTTATATGTTTTTGTTTCACCATATGGAATATCACATAGTGCTTTCCATACCTTGTTTTGAAATTCTGTTCCTCTTAATTCATAAGGAAAGTCAAATTCTTTCCTTTTCCCTTCAAAGTATTCTATAATTTCATTATATGTCATATCTGTAATTTGAGTTGATACTCCCCTATCATCTACATCTTTTATTATCTCCAAGTCTATGATTTTATCCCCTTCATATGTCATACGCATATATCCAAATGGAGTTTCATATACAGCAAAATTCTTATCTATTATTAACACCTTCCTTCTACAATTCTCTTTTTCTTAACATGATTTTATATTATTATATGGTCTTTGTCCATATTTCTAATCGTGACATTAAGCCCATAATTAGATATACTTAAATATAATAAAATGGTTTGTACATATTGTAATTGAATTAAAAATCGTATCTATTTATAGGAGTGAACTATCATGAAAATAGGACCACGTAAGCCAAGTCTAAAAAGAAGCCTAAAAGCAAGAACAACAGGAAAATTAAAGAGAAAAGTAAAAAGCTCAATAAATCCTTTCTATGGAAAGAAAGGTATTGGTTGGGTACGAAATCCTAAAAAAGCTGCTTATAATAAAGTATATAACAAGACATCATTTAGTGTTGTTGATTTATTAAAAAAGTTATTTAAAGGCTAGATTGACTGATTGTGAATAATATGTTAATTTGTAATTAAATTATGAAAGGAGTAATATTGTGGATAAAACTAGCTTGTTTACTTTAACCTATGGACTTTTCATAGCAGGAGTTGAAGAAAATGATAAAATGAATGGATGTATTATCAATACAGCAGTTCAGTCAACTTCAGATCCTGTGCAAATGAGTGTTACTATGATGAAAGAAAATCTTACTACTCAATTGATTAAGAAAAAGGGAAGTATGACTATTTCTGTACTATCTCTTGACTGCCCACTTGATATTATACAATCATTTGGTATGAAAAGTGGTCGTAATTGTAGTAAATTTGAAGGAATAGAACACAAAGTTGATGGAAATAGTAATCCCTACTTAGAAAAAAACACACTTGCATACATGAGTCTTAATGTGTCTTCAGTACTTGATATAGGCTCTCACTATTTATTTATATGTGATGTAGTAGAAGCTGAAAAAACTGGTAAAGGGCAACCAATGACATATGCAGACTATAGGGCTTTAAAATCTGGGAAAACTGTATCTAAAACTAATGATGAACCTTCAAATGATAAAACTACATATATATGTACAGTTTGCCATTATGTTTATGATGGTGAAATACCATTTGATGAATTACCTGATGATTGGACTTGCCCTGTATGTAATAAACCTAAATCTGTATTTTTAGCTGAATCTTAGAATATAATAAATAAAATAAAATTTATGCCTCTATAAACTAGAGGCTATTTTTATGCCTAACTAGAGCTAAAAGCTCTATACAATATTAGTATTATAATAATTTTTATATAATATAATATTTGTTTATAAATCTAGCAGTGACATTAAGCCTCTTATTAGTTATAATTAAAATCTATAAGGAGGTTACTAGATATGATAATTGAATTAAAAAATGTTTCTATAAAAAGGAATAATATATATTTACTTAAAAACATTAATTGGACTATAAATCAAGGTGAACATTGGGCTATTCTAGGGTTAAATGGTGCTGGAAAGACAACTTTATTGAATCTTATAAATGGCTACATCTTTCCTTCTGAGGGAGAATTAACAGTCCTAGGTAAAACAGTTGGAAAATATGATATGAGGAAATTAAGAAAATCCATTGGTTGGGTTAGTTCTTCTATTCAGGAAAGATTTCACGATTATAGTACTGCTCTAGATATTGTATTAAGTGGTAAATTTGCTACAGTAGATGTTTATGATGAAATTACGGAAGATGATCGCATACTTGCTCATCAATGTCTTGACAGACTTAATGCTAAAAAGCTTACAAATAGAGAGTATAGAACCTTTTCTCATGGCGAAAAGCAGAGAGTATTAATTGCAAGAGGATTGATGGCTCAACCTGAACTATTAATTCTAGATGAGCCTTGCACAGGTCTTGATATTATTGCAAGAGAAAATCTATTAGCTATAATTAAAAATTTAAGTCAAGATACAAATGCCCCTACCCTTATTTATGTAACACATCATACTGAAGAAATACTTCCTAACTTCACACATACATTGTTGCTTAGAAAAGGGGAAATTCATATAGCAGGAAATACAGATAAAACTTTAACTAAGGAAAACTTAACTGACTTCTTCGAAAGGCCAATAATATGTGAAAAATCTGGAGATAGAACCTTGATTCATCTGGATTATGATAAAAAATAAAGCTAATAATAAAGGAGCTATACACTACCTTACCACAGGTATGTCTATAGCTCCTTTATCATATTTATTTCCCAAACATCTATTAGTTCATCTTCTTTGTAGGCACAAATTATTTCACAGTCATTAAGCTAAGGATATCTTTAAAAATAAGGGCTTAAGACTCGTAACATTTCAAGCCTGAAGATATTCCTAATTAGTCATCTTTGTCATCTTTGTCATCTTTGTCATAATCATCTTTTTCAAATTCTAAAACTTTGCCTGAATATGCATCAATTTCAATTTCATATTCATAACCATTTGCAATTATCTCAAGTTTATATTCTGGATCATCGTCATCATTATCAAATTCAAAATTTACTATTTTCCCATTCACTAATCCTAAAGCTATTTCTTTTGCTCTTACTTCGCTAATAACTTTTTTCTTTATTGACTTTGATTTGTTATTATCCTTATTATTCTTATTATCATTATAATCATCGTCTTTTTCAAACTCTAAAACTTTACCTGTATAAGCATCTATCTCTATTTCATATTTATGACCATCTGCAATTATCTTAATTTCATATTCTGGATCATCATCGTCATCATCAAATTTAAACTTTACTATTTCTCCATTGACTAAGCCTAATGCTATCTCTTTTGCTTTAGCTTCTCCTATAACTTTTTTCTCTATATCAGAATCATCATCTTTTTCAAACTCTATAACTTTACCTGTATAAGCATCTATTTTTATTTCATATTTATGACCATTTGTAATTATCTTTATTTCATATTCTGGATCATCATCGTCATTATCAAATTTAAACTTTACTATTTTTCCATTGACTAGGTTTAACGCTATCTCTTTTGCTTTAGCTTCTCCTATAATTTGGTTATTAGCTTTGGCTTTATCCTTACTTTCCCCTTCTATTTTCAATATATTTGATAATAGTGCCTGTGGAGCAATACCTCTTTCTTCTGCTAATGTGATTAACTCTCTTAAACTCATATCTAATAAGTTTTCATAATCTAAAACATCGTCTTTATCACTAATCTTCTCAGCAACTATTTCCTTACCAGTTTTATCTCCATATTCCTTAGTAATAATCTGGTTTAAGATAGTTGCTTCAATTTGTTTGTTTTCTAAATATGCTGCTATTACCTTATTTAAGCTGCTAACTGCATTTTTATTAGCGCTATTATCATCAACTGTGATCATTACTACATTATCTTTTCCACCAGAAATATACCCTTTTAATACCATTAAGTCCGCAAGATCCTCAACTGTTTTGTGTAGGTTTCTGTCTTTTAAATCAAAATCTTTTAACAACTCCTTAGCATCTTCATTTAATGGATTCACTTCAACTACCCTATTAAGCTTATTTGAGACTATTTCTATACTTGGATTCACATCCATTGTTAATGCGTAGGCAGGCTTAGTAAGATTAATCCCCACAACTGCTACTGTTGCTACTAAAATGGTTATAGCTAACATACTTATTTTCTTTTTGTTTCCCATTTTCATACCTCCTTGTGTTTTGATTACCTTTATACTAAGTTAACGCACTAGCTTCTAGTTTTATTGCACGAATTTCAAAATAATATTAATAAAATATTAATCGTCATCATCGTCATCATCATCATCATCTTCATCATTGCCATCATTATGGTCATTATGGTTATTATGGCCATCTTCATCATCATGGTCATGGTCGTCATGGTCATCTTTGTCATTACGGTCATGGTCATGGTCGTCATCGTCATCGTCATCTTCATCATAATCATCTTGTTTAAATTTTATAACTTTACCTGAGAATGCGTCGATTTCAATTTCATACTCATAACCATATGCTATTATCTCAAATTTATATTCTGGATCATCGTCATCATCATCAAATTCAAATTTTACTATCTTCCCATTAGCAAGTTCTAAAGCTATTTCTTTTGCTCTTGCTTCTCCTATAACTCTTTTCTTTATTGATTTTGTTTTATTCTTTTTATCATGATCATCCCAATCATCGTCATCATGGTCCTTATAATCATTTTCATCATCATCGTCTTCATCATTAATTAGAGTTGGAGTTTTTTCTTGAACTAGTGGTCCTATTCCAGTATTTTGTGATATTTTGATTAATTCATTTAATGATAAATAAACCAATTCTTCAGTTTTCAATTCTGGGTTTTGTATTATTAAATTTCTAATATAGGTCATCTTCCCTATAGAAACTCCATATTCTTCAGCAAACTCCTCAACTGTATTACTCTTATCTAATGACTGTGACAGTATTATTGGATGTGCATTATTAGCGTCAAGTTTATTCTTAATTACTCGATTTAATTTATCAACTTGATTTTTACTTTTCTCCGAATCTTTATTATATACTGACACTAGCATTACATCATAGTCATTATTAAAATAAGATTTATCAACTATGGAATTCATAATCTCTTCCGTAACTATGTCAAGGTCCTTACCTTTATATTCAATTCCTTCAATAATTCCTATTGCGTCATTATTAATTGCCACTAAATCTATTACATTATCCCTTTTATTTGTTGTAATATGAATACTTGGATTGATGTCTAAATAAATATGGCTATCGGGCAATCTAAACTCTTGTATATTAAAAAATACTAATAGAAAAACTGCAGCTACAGATACAAAGGACATTAAAGGTTTAATGGATTTTTTCTCATCCTGTCTTGTAATATCGTCATGTTCAATCATTTTTACAACTATTGTACTTTTAATATTATCTAATATATTAATAGGCATTTCATCTATGCCACTTCTTATATAAGCAAGAATCTCTTTATCCTTCATAACCTACACCCCCTTCTGTAAGATGGTTCCTTAGCTTTTTTAATGCTCTATGATATTTTGAAAGTGTTGTTGAAAGTTTAAGGCCAATGCTTTCTGCAATTTCTCTGTGTTTGAGCCCTGATACTGCATATAAGAATATAATTTGCCTTTCTTCTTCATCTAAAATATCAAATGCGCTTTCTAAAACAATTTTGTCATCAGGATCAGTTATATAGGAAAATCTTAAATCATCAAAAAGCTCTACAGAATCCATATCAATCACTCTTTTGTTTTTTCTTAATCTAGATAAGTATAGATTTTTAGCTACAGTAAATATCCAAGCTAAGGGCTTACCCATTGGTTTGTACAGATGAGCTGATGACATAATCTTTATATATGTTTCCTGCATTAAATCCAATGTTTCATCATGATTTTTTACAATTGATAATAGGTAGGCGTAAAGTGTCCGCTCTGTAAGATGATATAGTTCTTCTAATGCTTCCATATCATTATTGCCAATACGTTTGAATAGATTTTCATCTATTTGAATTTCTTTGGTATTTGAACGTTTTGGCTCATCATCCATAATAAAGGTGAATAAAAGCATTTCAACAACTCCTCCTAATTAGATAACGCTTTAACAGTTTGTTTTATTGCATAATCAAATATGATTTATATACAGCTTCTTTAAATTATTAATCATAACCATTACACTTATTCTCAAGATTATTGCTAATATTACAGCAATAGTCAATAAGATGTTATTTAACATTAGTCCTATGCACATAAGAATAATTTCTATTACAAAGAAAATTGTATAAGTTTTTAAATTTATTTCGTACTGTGTGGCATAGATTTCTTCTTCGATTTCTTTAAAATATTCTATGGATCCATCAATTATATAAAAAATCATTAATAGTTCTATAATTGCTGTTACTACAGGGAAATAAGAAAAGAGTACTATACTATTAATACTTATACCAGCAAATAAAGATAGGAATTCTCCAATTATAGATAAGACAATCAGGTATTTTGAATATTTAATTGCCTTTTCAAAGGATTGAGTTTTAAATTCCTCCATTAAAATTTTAATTCCATTATGAACAATTATCCATCCAATAAAAGCAGGAAGTATCTTAATGAAAGCTAAGTTTATATTAAAAGTAGCAATAAATACACCCCAAAATATATTCTTATATCCTTTTACCATTAAATTGCCTCCTCTGCTCTTAGGTATTTAATTAAATCAAGTAATTCAAAGTTATGTCCTTTATAATAAAACCCATTAACATCGGTATATAATATATTTCTTTCATTATCCTCAAAATATATCCTTGGTCTTATGTGATAAGAGTTTAACTTTGAAATAGGATCATTGATTTCACTTAAGACGGATTTAGTTTGAAGACTATGACCTTTTGAATACTTAATTCCCTTTACATTCCTATAATCTGTGTTATCTATTTCAATATCAATTAAATCTTCAATATTCATTAATAAAGGACTATCCACTTTTAAAAGTGTAATATCTTCTTTAACCGCAAAGAGATTGGTATCCGATGAACCTGAACCTTTAAATTCCAAATAATCATTTGTTTTTTCGTCATCAATTAAAACTATATCACCAATATCTACAGTTTGTATATAACCGTCTGAAAAATACACCTTTGCTCTAGTTAAATGTAGTTCGTCTATTGGATCTTCTACTATATAAGTATCTAATTGTATATATACTGTACGGAGACTATACATAGCTTCAATTTGTCCAGGCATAGTTTTACTTGTGTCATTAAATCCACTAAACATAAATCCATGATTGTATTCACTGGCGCAGGCATGTAATTCAGGCATATCTATAAACTCAATACCATTTACTACCCTATAATCATTTGCATTGGTTATATATCTTAATTCAAATTGACTATCCCTATAGTATCCATTATCTAATTCATGAAGTTTTAATTCAAGATATGATTTTAAAAACACTGGTTTATCGAGTCTTAAAAAGAATGATATTGACACAGAAATTACAAGTGTTATTAGAATCATTATTATTCCTGTTTTAAGTATTTTCTTATTCTGAGACATTAAACCCCTCCTATGAGATTCAATACGTTCTTTCTAATTATCTTTTCTTATTTAAGAATTTCTTCTGAAACTTCTAAAATTACATTTCCAAAATCTCCAAAAAATAATTCATAGGTTCCAGACCCTGGTAATTTGAATTCAGGTACTCCATTAGATAAATCAATAATTTGACTAACTTGACCTGCTTGTAGATTAAGATTTATACCAATTTCCCATGGTGAAACACCATCCCAATCTATATAAACAAGTGCAACATAAATTTCACCAGCTTTAGTAGCTGGAAGTGGTGATCCAAAATCAATTAAGATTTCAACAGGACTAATAAAAGACGCCTTAGGAATAATTTCTTCTTCTGTTGTTTCAGTGATTTCTTCATATTCTGTTGTTTCTAAATTATTTTCTACTTCTATTGGCTCTGCCTTTTCTTCTGATTCACTTGTCTCGTATCCTATGCTTGTATCTATTCCAACAGTATTAGTTTCTCCATCCCATGTAACACCTATATCAAAGCACTGAGCTATATCTCTTAGATTAAAATAATTATTACCCTTAATTGTATATGCAACTAATTCAATTTCTTGTCCATCTTTATATATAGTAGACGTATTTAATATTGCTGCTTTCTCTACTCCATCTCCTGCTACTAATTCTCCACCTACTTCAGTATATGGTGCATTTGATATTAGTTCTATAGCTTTTTTATCATTATCCCATTCTACTTCAAATTGCTTTTCAGTTACATTAACTATCTTAGCTAAATCCCTTAATTTAAAGTAGTTATTATCATTAATATTATAAGAATCAAAATCTACTTTATCACCATTAACCAAAACAGAAGAACTATTAACTTTAGCAGTAATAGCAAGTTTTTCACTATTATCTGCAAATGCGATACTTGATACACCTATAGATAATATCATAAGTACTGTAATAATAAATGTAACTCTTTTACTTAAACTTTTCAATTGAATATTCCTCCTAATTTAATATTGACTGAGTTTAGTATCTATCTCCTTATATAATGTATTTACGTTAATTAAGGATAACGCATAATCCTTTTTTAACAAATGTATACACTTTATTGTGTATAATAGTTTTATTAGATAGAGTGTCATCGACTTCTCCTTGAGACTCA
>JAQVYQ010000005.1 GCA_028708575.1 Tissierellia bacterium | reverse complement strand
ATATGGAATATAACTAATGATAATGGGCTTGGCAGCCTATTTGTAGGAGAATGGAAAGATGGTAGAAGAGATGGACAGGTGGCAGAATAGTGTAAACTGTTCTATTGCAATCCTTTTTTATTTCTAAATAGATTCATTATGATAGTAGCTTATTTTTTGGGAATAATAATAAATGCTTAAAAACAATTGACAAATTCTCTAAAAGGTATTATTATATACTTACAAGGACCCCCACCCAGGGGGTAGGGATTGGAGATGAAGATATGAATGAAGAAAGAAAAAAGGCATTAAAATATCTAAAAACAGCCAAAGGTCAAGTAGAAGCTTCGATTAAAATGATTGAGGATGATAGATATTGTGTAGATATATCAAATCAAATATTAGCAACTCAGTCTCTTTTAAAGAAAGCTGACTTGTTAATAATTAAGCAACATATAAATCATTGCTTAAGGGAAGCATTTGAACAAGGTAGCGGAGAGGAAAAGCTAGACGAAGTTATGGAACTTTTGTCTAAGCTTACAAAATAACCAGGTCAAATAATTTTACAAAAATATGATAATAAGGAGGTTGATTTAATGACTAAAAAAACATTTCAAATAGAAGGAATGACATGTGCATCTTGTGCCAATGCTGTAGAGCGTGTAACTAGAAAACTAGACGGTGTAGAAGAGTCAAATGTCAATCTTGCTACAGAAAGACTAAGCATAAATTATGATGAAGCCACAGTATCTGAAGATGATATAAAAGCTGCTGTAGAAAAGGCAGGATATAAAACAGTATCCAATAATGTGACTAGAACTATGACAGTAGAGGGAATGACATGTGCATCTTGTGCTAATGCTGTTGAAAGAGCAACTAGAAAAATTGATGGGGTAGCAGAATCAAATGTAAATTTAGCAACTGAAAAGCTTACTATAAGCTATAATCCAGAAGCTGTAAATGTTTCTCATATTAAAAATGCAGTTGAAAAAGCAGGATATAAAGCTGTAGATGAAGAAATTTCAGTAGATGCAGTAGATACAGATAAAGAGAAAAAAGAAAATGAAATAAAATCTATGTGGAATAGATTTATAATATCTGCAATATTTACAATACCACTATTGTATATTTCAATGGGGCATATGATGGGAGCACCACTTCCTGAGTTCCTTGATCCAATGCATAATGCATTAACCTTTGCACTGGTTCAATTGATATTAACTGTTCCTGTAATGATAGCAGGTAAAAAGTTCTATACAATAGGTTCTAAGACCCTATTAAAGGGAAACCCAAATATGGATTCTTTAATTGCGGTTAGTACAACTGCAGCTTTCCTTTATGGTTTGTTTGCAACATATAAGATTTACATGGGTGAAACTGGATATGCAATGGATTTATACTATGAATCTGTAGCAGTAATTCTTACTCTAATAACCCTAGGTAAATATATGGAATCTGTATCAAAAGGTAAGTCTTCAGAAGCAATTAAAAAATTAATGGGGCTTCAGCCTAAAACAGCCCTCGTAATAAGAGATGGAAAAGAATTTGTTATAGCAATAGATGAAGTTGAAGTTGGAGACATTATAATTGTAAAACCTGGAGAAAAAGTCCCTGTTGATGGAGAAGTTGTTGAAGGGCTTACCTCTGTAGATGAGGCTATGCTTACAGGAGAAAGCATTCCAGTAGAAAAACATATTGGAGACAGTGTAATAGGAGCAAGTATTAATAAAAATGGGTCTATAAAATATAAAGCAACTAAAGTTGGTAAAGATACAGCATTATCCCAAATAATAAAATTAGTTGAAGATGCCCAAGGTTCTAAAGCACCTATTGCAAGATTAGCAGATACTATCTCAGGATATTTTGTTCCAATAGTTATGGTATTATCAGTATTATCCGGATTAGCATGGTATTTTATTGGTGGAGAATCAGCACAATTTGCACTTACAATATTTATATCAGTATTAGTTATTGCTTGTCCATGTGCACTAGGTTTGGCTACACCAACAGCTATTATGGTTGGTACTGGTAAAGGTGCTGAAAATGGGGTATTAATAAAAAGTGGTGGCGCATTAGAAACAGCACATCAAATTGAAACAATCGTATTTGACAAGACTGGTACAATTACTGAAGGAAAACCTAAAGTAACTGATATAATTACAGCAAATGGCATATCAGAAAATGATTTGTTACAATTTGCTGCATCAGCAGAAAAGGGATCAGAGCATCCACTTGGTGAAGCAATCGTAAATGAAGCTGAAGAAAAAGGAATAGAATTTAAAGATAGTGAATCCTTTGTAGCAATCCCTGGTCATGGAATTGAAGTAGGGATAGAAGGGAAAAGTATATTAGCTGGTAATAAAAAGCTAATGGATGAGCGAAATATTTCTCTGGAAAATTTAGAGGAATCATCAAACATGTTAGCTAAAGAGGGAAAGACACCAATGTATATTGCAATCGACAATAAAATTGCAGGGATTATAGCTGTAGCAGATACTGTAAAAGAAAACAGTAAAAGGGCAATAGAATTGCTTCATGAAATGGGTATAAAGGTTGCCATGATCACTGGAGATAATAGAAGAACAGCTGAAGCAATAGCAAAACAGGTAAATATAGATATAGTTCTAGCAGATGTATTACCAGAAGACAAGGCAAATGAAGTTAAAAAACTCCAAAGTGAAGGTAAGAAAGTAGCTATGGTTGGAGATGGTATAAACGATGCACCAGCTTTAGCACAAGCTGACATTGGTATTGCAATTGGCTCAGGTACTGATGTAGCCATGGAATCAGCAGATATAGTTTTGATGAAAAGTGATCTATTAGATGTAACTACTGCAATTCAACTAAGTAAAGCAACTATAAAGAATATTAAACAAAACTTATTTTGGGCATTTGGATATAACACTTTAGGTATACCAATTGCAATGGGAATTCTTCACATATTTGGAGGCCCACTATTGAACCCAATGATAGCAGGAGCAGCAATGAGTTTAAGTTCTGTTTCAGTAGTAACAAATGCTTTAAGATTAAAGAGATTTAAAGCAGTAAGCTAGTAACTGTTTGCTATAACAATAATTGAAGGGAGATAATTAAATGAGAAAGAAAATATCAATAGAAGGCATGAGTTGTAGTCATTGTGTAAATCATGTAACAAATGCTTTAAGTGAAATAGATGGAGTAAAAAATGTAAATGTAAATTTAGAAGATAAATATGCTATGGTTGATACTGAAAATAATGATTTAGATGATGCAATGAAATTTGCAGTAGAAGAAGCAGGATATGAAGTAGTAGGAATAGAGGAGATATAATGAAGAATCTCATCAAAAGGTGGCTTGAAAAATTAGAAAAGGCAAACAAGGACAATTTTGGGCAAGAACCATTAGATTGTTGTTCATTAGGTAGGGAAAAAAATAAAGCTAAACCTATGAAAACTACACAAAACAAGAAATAATTTAAAACTACAGAAACAAGTTTAAGTTTCTGTAGTTTTTTATGTTATAATTTCTATGATAGGATTTTAGTAAAATGTACTATTAATTGGAGGATTTAAATGAAAGATAGAATTTATATAACTGGGCACAAAAATCCAGATACTGATTCAATATGTGCTGCTTTAGCATATGCAGATTATAAAAATGGTAGTGGAGAAGTTGAAGCGATTCCAGTTAGACTGGGAGATATTAATTTAGAAACAAGATTCATATTGGATTATTTTGGCCTTGAAGCTCCAGAATTAATTGAAACAGTTAGACTAAGCGTATCTGATTTAAGCTTTGATAAGGTTGCTCCAGTAAGTTCTGAGATATCTCTAAGAATGGCTTTAGCTTTAATGAAAAAAAATAATTTAAACAGCTTACCAGTTGTAGATGATGATGAAAAATTAATTGGAATGATTACCATATCTGATATAATCCAGAATTATATAGATGTATGGGATAGCACTGTTTTAGGGAGATCCGGAACTTCATTAGATAATATAATAGATACTCTAAATGCAACTTCAGTGTTTGTACCTAAAAATCCAAAAAACATGACAGGAAAAGTATCCATATTTGCCATGGACATAGAAAAGATCAAAGAAAATGATTATGAAAATAGTGTTGTTATATGTAGTAGAGGTGATATTCAAGAATTTGCAATAAATAGTAATGTTGCCTTGATGATAGTAACTGGAAACGGTGAAGTTGATGAGAACCTAATCAAAATAGCGGAAGGCAAAAATACTTCTATTATTACTACACCATATGATACATTTATGACTTCAAGATTAATAACACAAAGTATACCAGTAAGTTATTGCATGACAAGAGATGATATTGTAATGTTTTCTGTAGACGAATTAGTAGATGACGCAAAAATAAAGATGTCACAAAGTAGATATAGAGCTTATCCTGTAGTGGATAACAATAACAAAGTAGTAGGGCTACTATCTAGATATCACCTTATTACAAGTATAAAAAAGAAGGTGATTTTAGTAGATCATAATGAAAGAAGTCAATCCATTGATGGACTAGAAGAATCTGAAATTCTTGAGATTATAGACCACCATAGAATTGGGGATGTATTTACAGGCAATCCTATATATTTTAGAAATGAACCTGTAGGAAGCACATCTACTATTATTGGCTCTATTTTCTTTGAAAATGGAAGAATGCCATCTAAAAAGACTGCGGGGATTTTAGCTGCTGCAATAATTTCAGATACACTTCTATTAAAATCTCCTACTGCAACATATACGGACAAGATGATATTAGAAAGACTTTCTAGAATCGCAGGGATTGATGTTGAGAAATTTGCGGATGAAATGTTCAAGGCAGGTACTACATTAACAGGAAGAACACCACAAGAATTGCTTAAACAAGATTTTAAAATATTTACAATAAACGATGAAAAAATAGGAATTTCACAAGTATATACTATGGATGCAGCAAGCTTAAATGATATTAGAGCCGATTTGATTGATTTAATGGAAGAAAGAGCTGAGCAAGCCGAGTACTCAGCATTTATCTTGGTGTTAACGGATATTCTTAATGAAAGTTCTGAAATGATAGTTGTCGGTGACTATAAAGATATTGTGGCTGATGCCTTTGATTCTAGATTAGTAAATAACTCATTCTATGCTCCGGGGGTTCTTTCAAGGAAGAAACAAGTAGTTCCACCACTTGCAGAAGCTTTAGCTAACATAGAATAAAATTTCATGTAAAATTCGACAGATCCATATTAGGATTATTTGCACCATTAATGTAGTTTTTATTATTTATTTAAATGTTTAATTTGTTATAATAAAATCAATAATCATCAAGGAGGAGTATATGATTTATGTAATAAATAACAGCAATGATCCTTTTTTCAACCATGCAGCTGAGAAGTATCTTATGGATAAATTCGACGACGAAGTATTCATATTATGGATTAATAGACCATCTATACTAATTGGGAAGAATCAGAATACTTTTTCGGAAATAAATTTAAGTTATGTTAAAGAAAATGATATAAGTGTTGTAAGAAGACTTTCAGGTGGTGGCACTGTTTTTAATGATTTAGGAAATATGAATTATACTTTTATTACTTATAGAACTGTTAATGAACCAAAAGTAAAAAATGGTTTTGAGAAATTTGCATTACCTATGGTAAAGGCACTTCAATCACTGGGAGTTAATGCAGTATTTACAGGAAGAAATGATATAACAATAGAAGGGAAAAAATTCTCAGGAAATGCTCAATACTTTCAAAAACATAAATTATTGCATCACGGAACACTTCTATATGATTGTGATATGTCAAAACTTTCTCAAGCTCTAAAATCAAAGCCTATTAAGTTTGTAGATAAGTCAGTTAAATCAGTAGGTTCAAGAGTTACAAATATCTGTGACCATATGGATGTTAAAATGGATTTAAGGGAATTCAGAGAGTATTTAAAGAATTATGTTATAAAAACTCATAATATAAAAAATATCTATGAATTTAATGAAAATGACATTATAGAAATAGAAAAAATATCAAGAGAATTATTCCAAACATGGGAATGGAATTATGGCCAATCTCCAGTCTATATATTTAAAAATGAAGTTAAATATCCAGGCACAGGAGTAGTAGAATACAATATAAATGTTGAATTAGGTCTTATAAAAGATATATCTATAAGTGGAGATTTCTTTGGAGAAGAGGAAATAAGTGACCTAGAAGAAAAAATAATTAATTCAAAGCATGAGGAAAATGATTTAAAAATGGTATTATCTGATGTGAATATTGACGATTATATTAAAGGTCTTAGTAGAGAGAGTTTTATTGAAGGTATCATGAATATAGAAAGGGCGAATGAATAATGGAAACAAAGAGAAAACCAGAAAGAAAGCCAGAGTGGCTTAGGGTTAAACTTCAAGGGGGACATGAATCCAATAAAGTTAGTTCATTAATATCTGATCTTAATTTAAATACAGTTTGTAATGCAGCTAATTGCCCAAACCAAATGGAGTGTTACGCTAGAGGTACAGCAACATTTATGATCCTTGGTAGAAATTGCACAAGGAATTGTAGATTTTGTAATGTTGAAAGCGCAACGCCTGATGAAGTAGATCCAATGGAACCAGAAAATCTAGGAAAAGCTGTAGCTAAATTAGGCTTAAAGCATACTGTTATTACTTCTGTTACAAGAGATGACTTAGAAGACCAAGGTGCTAACCAATTTAGAAGAGTAGTTGAAGAAATAAGAAAACACTCACCAGATGTTAGTATAGAGCTACTTATACCTGATATGCAAGGGAATACTGATTTAATAGATATAATTATAGATTCAGAACCAAATGTGTTAAATCACAATGTTGAAACAGTTCCTGACCTATATGATATAGTAAGACCACAAGCAATATTTGAAAGATCAATTCAAGTATTAAAATATGTTAAAGAGAAAAAACCTCACATGGCTACAAAGTCTGGAATGATGCTTGGACTTGGGGAAACAAAAGACCAAGTAATAGATGTGTTTAAAGCCTTACGAGATGTAGATTGTGATATGATAACTTTGGGACAATATTTAAGACCAAGTGAAGAACATTTACCTATTGTTGAATATATTACGCCTGAACAATTTAAAGAATATGAGAAAATCGCTTACGATATGGGATTTAAACAAGTTGCATCAGGTCCATTAGTAAGAAGCTCATATTATGCAGAAGATATAAGTAAAATGATATAAAACATTATATGTAATATTTTAAGAAGAACTGTCTAATAACAGTTCTCCTTTGTTTATATAATATAGTTCAAAGCAACTACAATCTATGTAAGCTAATGATTAAGGTGCTTTGTAATCTTATTGTAATAAGAATGCTTTTGATCTATGGTATAATAATAGTACAAAAATTAACATGGGGGGACAAAATTATGAAGAGATTGAAAAAGATGATGTTTTTGTGTATGGCAGGAACCCTTCTATTTATTGGAAGTCCACATAGAGTAGTATTAGCTGTAGAACCAATAAAGTTGGTAGTTAATGGAAATGATATAACTTCAATGTCAAGTCCTGTCTTAGAAAATAATAGAACCTTAGTACCTATTCGATTCATATCTGAAGAACTTGGAGCAGAAGTAAGCTGGGATGATATAAATAGAACTGTGTTAGTAGAAAAAGGTAATGATACAGTGCTATTAAGAATAGGTAGTCAATTAGTTTCTTATGATAATGGTCTTGATTATGAAATAAGCGATGTAACAGCAAAGATAATAAATGATCGTACCTATGTACCACTAAGATTAATAAGTAATGCTTTAGATATTGGTATAGATTGGGATGATACTACACGAACAGTAATCGTAGACTCCAAATTACAATCTGAGGATACAAGTTTTTTTGATATAAAGCTTTTATCCCATGAAAATGGTGCAACAATTAATGGAAAGACAAATCTTCAATTAGGATCATCTGCTGAATATTTAGGAAATGGAAACGAAATAAGATTTTTGTTATTAGATCCTAGTACAGCTAAAGGATTTATAATAGAAAGAGGCAATGATATAAATGGCTCATATAGCTATATGCCTACTTTAGATGACAATGGCCAAAAAGTATTAATTGGAGCTATATATGATAAAGATGGGAATTTTATTGGCGGAGATTCAGTAGCTGTTAATGTTAATATTGATCCTAGAATAAATTTAGCAGGAATCTATAATGGACAAGTTCTATCAGGGTCTACTGATATTAAAGTTGATATAAACTTCTTCCCAACATATATTAAATATGAAATTACTAATTTAGATACAGGTAATACTACTTTGTCAGCTATACAAGACCCATTAGGTTCATTTGCTTGGGCAACACAAGTTAAAGATAATGGAAATTATTCCATTAGAGCAATTGCTTATGACGGTGACACTCCTATAATATATAGTGAGCCTATTAATGTACAAACTGCTGTAGAAAGAACACTTTCACTAAATGGTGTAAAAGATGGTGCTACAGTAAGCAATGCTGTAACACTAATGGCCAATAGAAACTTTGATGTAACTGAAACTCAATATATAATGAAAGATGTAAATACTGAGGAAGTAAAAGTATTATCAACAATACCTTATGGAAGCTATACTTGGCATCCAAGTCCTGAAGATTCAGGATTAAAGGATATAATTGTAAGAGTAAAAGCAGGAGGTAATGTATACGACAGCCTTCCAATTAGAGTTAATGTGGATGGTAGTCCAAAGCTTTTAATAGAAGGAATAGGTCCAAAGCAAGTATTGACTAATTCAGCAAATATTAAAGCTTCAAGCAATGTAAATATAGACTCAATAAGCTATACACTTAAAAACTCTAAAACAGGTGAGAGAAAAATGTTAGCATCTAATTTGACTCTTCCAGCGGATCTTGCATTTAGTCCAACTAATTATAATGGAGAGTGGACATTGCAAGCAGAAGGATTATACAATGGCAAAAAGATTGTAAGCGAAGAGATTCCATTTAGAGTCTATCTTGGACAAATACATGGACCACAGCCTATAGTTGAGAAGAGTCTATATCTTGACTTTGCATCTAATCTAGCAAAGAATTCATTTAATCAAACAGGAATGTCTGCAGCACTTCAAACAGCCCAATCAATACTTGAAACTGGCTGGGGACAAAGTGGCCCAGTAGACAAATACACAGGATTAAAATCAAACAATTTATTTGGTATAAAAGGAGTAGGACCTGCAGGTAGCGTTACATCAACCACATGGGAAGTATACAATGGTGTAAGATATACAGTAGATGCTGACTTTAGAGCATACGATAGTCCACAACAAAGTTGGGCAGATCATAAAGAATTCTTAGAAAGAGATAGATATGCAGGCCTTAGAGACGTAATGTATGATTACAGTCAAGGAGCCTGGGCTCTAAAAAGAGCTGGATATGCAACAGACCCAGAGTATGCATTAAAGTTAATGAATTTAATAAACCAATACAATTTAGATGAATTGGACAAAGTAGGGATTTAATATCCCTGCTTTTTTTATTGATTTTCTTCTATCCTAATGGGTAATATAGTAACAGGGAAGACTAGAAATAAAGTCTACACAAGATAATCATTTGTGTAATAAGATTTCTAGACTTAAAAATTTTGAAAGGTGGTAAAATATTGAAAGAAACGAATCAGTATATAATGGATTTATTTCAAAATAGGTATACTTGCAAAGGATATGATCCTAAGAAAAAGGTTTCAGATGAAGATTTCCTAACAATAATAGAAGCAGGAAGACTTTCTCCAAGTTCAATGGGTTACGAGCCTTGGAAATTTATTCAATTGAAAAATAAAGATGTTTTGGAAGAAATTAGACCATATGCATGGGGTGCTCAAGCGTCCATAGACGGTGCTTCTCACATATTGTTAATTCTGGCTAGAATGCCTGAAGATATGAAACCTAATTCAGAGTATATATATTATATTCAAAATGATATCCAAAACTATCCTAAAGATAAATTTCAAGGAAGAATAGATAGATATACATCCTTCCAAAAAGAAGACTTTGATTTAAATACGGATAGGGCATTATTTGATTGGACAAGCAAACAAACTTATATTCCCTTAGCAAATATGCTAACAGTTGCAGCTATGCTTGGGGTGGACTCAACACCTATTGAAGGATTTCACCGTGAAAAACTACACGAAATTTTCATAAAACATAAAGTATATGATCCTAAACATTTTAAGATATCTAATATATTAGCTCTTGGATACAAAAATAGGGAGCATAGAGGTAAGACTAGAAGGCCAATAGAAGAAGTATTTGAAGTTTTTGAATAAGAGAAAATAAAAATTAGGGATATAGCATCCCTAATTTTTTGTCTTATTTATTTATTTAATTTTAACCATTCAATAGCTGTATTAGCATATACTGCAGAACCGATATAGAAAACATCTTCGCAGAAATTAACTTTAGGGTGATGTTGTGGATAAGGGAATCCTTGTTCAGGAGATCCTCCGCCTAAGGCCATCATAAGTGCTGGTACCTTTTCACTAACATAGCCAAAGTCTTCTGAGCCAGTCATTTTACCACCTGGGAATCCTAGATCAAAGTTCTTTACACCTTCTTCTCCTAACAATTCTTTATTGATTTTAACTGCTTGTTCATATAATTCAGGATTATTATATATAGATGGACATTCCATTCTATATTCAACATTTGCCTTAGCTCTAAAAGTAGATGCAATGCCTTCTGCAATTTCTACAATGCGGTTTTTCATTAGAATTCTATCATTATTATCAAAAGCTCTTATAGTACCTTGTAAATATGCAGTGTCAGGAATAATATTGGCTGCATTTCCCCCATGCATTTGACCTATTGTGATAACTGCTGTACTTGTAGGTGGTACTTCCCTTGCTATTATCTCTTGTAAAGCTAAATGAATATGGGAGATAATATTTAGTGGATCCACTGAATCCTGTGGCATAGCACCATGTCCACCTTTACCTTGGACTTCAATATGGAACATATCAGCAGATGAAGTTACATATCCACCTTCTGGTATCAATAAAGTACCTGCATCTACTGGCATTCCAGAGAATATATGGATCATAGAAGCTCCATCAACCTTTGGATTTTCAAGAACACCTGCTTCAACCATAGCTCTAGCTCCTGCAAGCTGCTCTTCTGCTGGTTGGAACATTAACTTTACAGTTCCTTCTAATTGGTCTTCATGGTTTTTAAGAATTTGAGCTGCTCCCAATAGCATTGCAGTATGTGTATCATGACCACAAGCATGCATACTATCAGTTTTTGACTTATATTCTAAGGCGTTTTCCTCTTTTATTGGAAGAGCATCCATATCTGCTCTAATAAGAAAAGTCTTGCCGCCCTTCTTACCACCTACTAATGCAACAATAGCTGAATCAGCTATAATTTCTGGTTCATAACCCATTTCTTTTAACTTTTCCACTACATATTTAGTAGTAATAGGAAGATTATTACCTAATTCTGCATACTGATGTAAATACCTTCTGTTAGTAATAATTTCATTTTGTATAGCCTTTGCTTCATCTAGAATCTTATTCATTATAGTCACCTCAATCTTTATTCATATCTTAATTATAACATAATTCAAGATACATTATTACTTGAAAGCCATAAAGCCAACAATATTTATTGACTTTATAAATGCTCTATATTATACTAAAACTATGTAGATAAGATTTCAATATTGGTTCATATAATGATAATAGGGAATTAGGTTAGAATCCTAAACAGTCCTGCTGCCGTAGTGAGAGAGCTGTTTTTATGCGAAAGCAAACCACTGGATAATATCTGGGAAGGTAAAAACAAGCAATGACCTCTAAGTCGGAATACCATCCAATATTTTTTGCGTAAATGCCGCAAATGCTATGCTTGACAGAGACTTAAGTGATAGTATAAATAGTTAAATATTTGAATCAAATATTTAAAATTTACCTTGTGGTTATTTACGTTTCAGAGAAATCTGAAACGTTTTTTTGTTGAAGAAGAGAGGAATACAAATGAAAATGAAAATAAGAAAATTATTGACTTTAGTAATTACAATTGGAATTATAGGGGCATTATTAGCTGGTTGTTCTACAGAGATAGACCAGCCCCAGCAGTCAGAAACTCCAAATAATACAGAAATAAACTCACCCCTTGTAATGACAGATCGAGCTGGCAATGAAATAGAAATACCAGAAGATATTGAAACAATAGTATCTATGGGACCATCAACAACTGAAGTCTTAGTTGAGCTTGGATATGCAGATAAAATTGTAGCTACTGATACTTACAGTAAAGATTTAGGGATATTAGCTGGAGACATATTATATTTAGATATGATGAGCCCTGATATTGAGCAATTAATAGCCTTAGATCCAGATTTTGTATTTGCAACGGGAATGATGATGGTAGAAGGTACAGATCCTTTTAAAGCTGTAAAAGATTTAGGTATTACAGTAGTGTATATACCCTCAAGTGAAAGCATAGAAGAGATTTATAAAGATATAATTTTTACTGCACAAGTTCTTAATGAAGAAGAAAAGGGACAAGAAATTGTAAACAATATGAAGTCTGAAATCGAATCAATACAGAAAATAGGAGATACAATTTCTGATAAAAAGACAGTATACTTTGAAATTGCAGCAGCTCCAAATATGGTTAGCTTTGGGAAAGGCGCTTTTCAAAATGAAATGATCGAAATTATTGGAGCAACAAATGCCCTAGGCAATTTAGAAGGCTGGGTTTCTATATCAGATGAAGCTGTTGTAGCTGCTAATCCAGATGTAATAATCACAAATGTAGGTTATATAGATAATCCAGTTGAAGAAATAAAATCAAGAGAAGGTTGGGAAAATATAAATGCTATAAAAAATGATCAAGTATACCATATTAATGACAATCTAAGTTCAGTACCAAATCATAATATAGTAATAGCCTTAAAAGATATGGCTAAAAAAACATATCCTGATAAATACTAAGACCATGAAGAAATTTAATTTGTTTATTCTAATTACTATATTAATTTGTATTATTGTCATTTTTATGGGGATTGGTATTGGAAGCGTATCAGTAAATTTTAGAGATACAACAAGTATTTTGATGCACAAAATATTTTCTAGGCCATTACCTGACCATATACCAGATGCTTCAGTATCAATTGTATGGAGTCTTAGAATTCCACGTACATTGTTGGCATTTATAGTTGGAGGTGCCCTATCTGTTAGTGGGGCTGTAATGCAGTCAGTATTAAAAAATCCACTTGCATCCTCTTATACTCTAGGTGTGTCATCAGGTGCTTCAGTAGGTGCAGGTATAGTAATCCTTACAGGTTTTACTATTCCATTTCTTGGTGGTTTTACTTTGCCTTTATTTGGGCTGATATTCGGTTTGTTAACTGTATTTATTGTAGTAAGCTTTACTGAAAAAATTGATAGAAACATGTCCAATAACACGATTGTATTAGTTGGTATGGTATTTTCATTGTTTGTAAATGCTATATTAACACTAATGTCTGCATTGGGAAGAGACCATATCCAGCAGTTGATATTTTGGCAAATGGGCAGTTTTTCATCAAGGGAATGGTCAAGTCTTATAATACTTTTTCCAATAATGCTAGTATGTGTTCTAATTTTAATGAGATATACTAGAGAGCTTGATTTACTAACATTTGGCGAAGAACAGGCTTCAGCTGTAGGCGTTGACACTAATAAAGTAAAATGGATATTGCTTGGTTTATCAGCAGCACTGACAGGAAGTTCAATATCCTTTGTAGGAGTAATCGGTTTTATAGATTTAGTTGCTCCCCATATTGTTAGGAAGGTATTTGGATCAACACATAGAATCGTAATTCCTATGTCTATATTGGTTGGTGGAGCATTTATGGTAATTTGTGATTTAGTTGCAAGAACCATAGTTTCACCTACAGAATTGCCAGTAGGCTCAGTAACTGCATTAGTAGGAGCACCATTCTTTGCATATGTTTATTTTTCAAAACGAAAGGTTTGATAATATGTTGGAATTAAATAATGTTTCCGCTGGATACGATGGATTTGACGTAATTAATAATATATCATTAAACATTAAATATGGAGAAAACTTATGTATACTTGGACCTAATGGCTGTGGGAAAAGTACCCTAATCAAAGCAATAGCAGGCCTTATTCCAAGTACAGGCCAGATACTTATGGATAATGAAAATGTTGGCAAGATGAATAGACATGAAATAGCGAGAAAAATAGCTGTTATGAACCAGATTTCATCAGTTTATTTTTCATATTCAATATATGAAACTGTACTTCTTGGCAGATATGTTCATATGAAAGGGCCATTTAAGCAACCTACAGAATATGATGAAGACTGTGTAGATAGGTGTTTGAAGGCAGTTGAACTATATGATATTAAGGATAAGCAGATTAGTACTCTTTCAGGTGGACAGCTTCAAAGGGTTTTTCTTGCAAGAACATTAGCACAAGAGCCTAATATTATTTTATTAGATGAGCCTACAAATCATTTAGATTTAAGGTATCAGACTGAACTAATTGATTACCTTAATGAATGGTCAAAGGATGGTAAACACTCTGTAGTAGGTGTTCTACATGATATAAACTTGGCTTTAACTTTAGGTGACAAATTTGTATTATTAGAAGAAGGTAGTATTGCATCCTATGGTAATGCAGAAACAGCTGTGACTGTTGAAAAATTAGATAAGGTATTTAACATGGATGTAGTAAGTTATATGTTGAATTCTTTAGGAAAATGGAAAACTATTGCTACACAATAAAAACAGGAGAATAATATATGGATAGTTTAAAAGGCAAAAAATTTATTGCTTCATATAGCGGTGGGAAGGACAGTACTCTTGCAATATATAGATCCATTTCCCAAGGTATGATACCAGTTGAAATATTTACAACATACAATATTGATAAGAAAAGATCATGGTTTCACGGAATACCACAAAGAATATTAGATAGAATATCTTCTGAAATAGATATACCTGTTTCCCTGATAAAAACTACAGGTAAAGAATATACAAAGAATATGGAAGCAAAGCTTTTACAAGCAAAAAAAATGGGTGCTGAATACTGTGTTTTTGGGGATATAGACTTAGAAGGACATTTAGCATGGTGTACTGAAAGATGTAATAATGTTGGAATGAAAGCTTATTTTCCTTTATGGAAGGAATCAAGAAAAGAATTAGTATACGAATTTATAGATTCAGGCTTTAAGACCATTATTACAATAGTGGACAAGACCAGAATGTCAGAAGAATTCTTAGGGCAAATATTGACTAGAGAGGTTGCCGATGCAATAGAAAAATCCGGTGCTGACATATGTGGTGAAAATGGTGAATACCATACATTTGCATATGATGGTCCACTATTTAAAAACCCAGTGAAATTTACAAAAGCTGACAAGGTAGAAGAGGACAAATATGCAATATTACCTATAATGGACTAGTTAAGACTAAAATATAAAGAGAGATATATAACCAGAGAGTTTACAATTAGATACTCTCTGGTTTTTTTATAAAATATATTTGACAATACTTCCTGCTTTTAACAAATAATCATATTTAATATAGTATAATGAGAACATCAATGCATGGGGGAATTCTATTATGGATTTGTTAATAGTTAAAAATGATTTTAAGAGAAACAAAATTATTAATTTTACTCTATTATTATTTATGATCTTTTCGGCTTGCCTGGCTATTATGTCGATAATTATGGGAGTGCAAACATACACATCAATTTCTGATTTTTATGAGCAAGCTGAGCCGCCTCATTTTCTCCAGATGCATAAAGGTGAAATTGACCAAGAAAAACTAAATAAATTCATGTCAAATTACCAGGGACTAAACTATTGGCAATTACAAACCATGATTAATATTTATGGTGAGAACCTTACCATTGTTGGTAATGAGACCTACGACATTTCTGATTTACGTCTGGATATAAGCTTAGTAAAGCAAAATGAAGATAAAGATTTGCTTTTAGATGCCCAGCATAACAAAATAATCTTGAATAAGGGTCAAATTGGAATTCCAGTTCTTTTAAAGAATATGTACAATATGGAAGTTGGAGATAAAGTAGTATTAAGCAGTGACGGTATTTCTAAGGAATTTACAATAAAGGAATTTGTTCTAGATTCTCAAATGAACTCTCCAATGACTTCTTCTACTAGAATATTGTTAAGCGATGAAGAATTTGAAGATCTAAAGGGCAAAATTGGAGAGCAAGAATATCTAATAGAAGCTTATTTCACTGACACAAATGAAGCTTCTAGTTTTCAATCTGCCTATGAATCTGCAAATCTTCCTATAAATGGTCCAGCAATAACCTATGGGATGATATTTTTACTGAGTGCATTAACAGATATAGTTATGGTGTTTGTTTTGCTTCTAGTAAGTTTCCTTTTAATTGCAATCTCTTTTATTTGTGTTAAATTTACAATAAATGCAGCTCTAGAAGAGGAAATTTACGAAATAGGAACCATGAAGGCAATAGGACTAAGCTTTATAGACATTAGAAATATATATCTAACTAAGTATAGAATTTTAGCAATTATTGGAGTTGTTATTGGATATATACTTGCAATACTCTTTAGCGGTATTTTTTCAAATCATATTAGTGAAACATTTGGTGGTACAAGTTTATCTCTATTATCTATGATTTTGTCACTACTAGTAGGACTTTTAGTCTACATATTAATAATTCACTACTGTAAGAAGATGTTGAAGAATATGAAAAATATAACAGTTGTAGATGCTTTAGTAAATGGCAATGGATTCAATAAAAATTATAGGAAAGTCAAAGATGGCTTATATAAATCTAAGTTACCTATCAACTGGGCATTAGGAGCCCATGAGGTCTTTAACAACTTTAGAAGTTATTTCATCATATTTGCGGTTGTATTAATAGCTGTAATAATGATTTTAATACCTATAAATCTTATGAACACTATGGAAGCTCCTGAATTTGTCACATATATGGGAAGCTCCTTGGAGGATATTTTAATCGAAGTAGAAAGTGGAGAAAATCTAGAAAACAATTATATAAAGGCAAAAGAAGTATTAGAAAAGGATGAAGATATAGAAAATTATTATGAATACAGTAGAGTAAAGGTTCAAACTACTAATGTAGAAGGCCAATTAACTAATATTAACATAGATAAAGGCAATTATTCAGGGAAAGATTTGCAATATCTTAGGGGAATGGCTCCAGAGGAGAAAAACCATATTGCACTTTCATATTCAAATGCGGAAAAAGTCGGCAAGGATGTGGGAGATAAAATAATGCTATCTTTTAATAATAAGAAGCTTGAATTTGAAATATTTGGTATATATCAGGATGTTACTGATGGTGGATATACAGCTAAATCAATATATGATTTTCCAGGGGCTAGTCCTGAAAAATATACATTTTCAGTTAATCTCAAGGATAATTCAAATGTAGAAGACAAGGCAGATGAATTATCACAATTAATAGGTACAGGTGTAAGTGTTGAACCAATGGAAGAATTTTTAAACCAGACTCTAGGTGGAGTAGTAAATCAGCTGAAAACAATTGTATTAGTTATTTCAATTATAAGTGGATTTATGGCAATTCTTATAACAATTTTGTTTTTGAAATTACGACTTGCACAAGACCAATCAGAGATAGCAATTTTAAAGGCTGTAGGATTTACTTATCAGGATATTAGTCTACAATTTATGATAAAAATAGGAATAATTTCAACTATGGGAATTTTAGCAGGGGTGATAATTAGTAATTTACTAGGAGGTAATATTGTGAATTTTGCACTTAGTATCTCAGGTCTTGGTATAAAAAAGGTACAACTTATTAATAATCTTCTAGTTAACTACATAGTTTGCCCAGTATTACTATTGCTACTTATATTGTTTGTTACAAAGTTTATGATGAAATCTATTAGTAAATATGATATCACTTCTATGATAAATGAATAGTTTAGGAGGAAGCAAATGAGCCCAATTCTACAGATTAAGAACTTAAGCAAAAGTTTTGGTGAGAGTCAAGTTTTAAATGATATAAACCTTGAAGTGAATAAAGGTGAATTTATAGCTATAATGGGGCAGTCAGGTTCTGGTAAATCCACTTTGCTCTATAGTATTAGTGGTATGGATAGACCAAGTTCTGGCCATGTGCTTTTTAATGGTAAGGATATTTCAAAGTTAGATGACGAAAAAATAAGTGAAATTAGACTTAAAAACATGGGATTTATTTTTCAACACTCCTATTTATTAAAGAATTTATCTATTAGAGATAATATTATTCTTCCAGGTTTTAAAGCCAATGATTTACCTAGAGAAGACGTAATAAAAAGCGGAGATGCTTTAATGGAGAAGACAGGAATATCCAATGTAGCCAATCATGATATCAAGAAAATCTCTGGTGGTCAACTACAACGTGCTGCAATTTGTAGAGCACTGATAAATAAACCTGATATTTTGTTTGGAGATGAGCCAACGGGTTCTCTTAACAGCAGTACAACAAAGGAAATAATGGATATAATTAACAATATAAATTCTGAAGGTACAACGGTTATTATTGTAAGCCATGATTCAAAGGTGGCTGCAAGAGCTGATAGAGTAATATTTCTAAAGGATGGTGATATACATGACGAATTCGAATTAGGAAAATACAAGGGAAATAAAATAGACAAACCAATTCGTGAAAAAAGACTTTACCAGTGGTTAGACAAACAAGGCTTTTAATCTTATTTACATTTACAAATAAATAGCTTATTATATGTACTAAAGGATGAAAAAACGTTGCCAAACAGAAAGGTAGGATTGCAATGATATTACTAAACATTCTTCTAAAAATTTTATTAATATTTATAATCCTACTATCAATAATCATTCTAATACCTTATAAATATATAATAAATGGGAATAGTGATGAAAGCAAAGTAGATATCTCTATATTGTGGTTATTTGGAATGCTGAAGCTAACATTTGTAAAATACATACATCATAAAGAAGAACTATCAATAAGTCTTTTTAATCTTTCTAAGAATATAAAAATTGATCATAATAAAGAAACAAAAGCAAAAGACAAAATAAAAGAAAAAAGCTCTAAAAAAAAGAGTGTAAAATTGGGAGACCATATTAACAAGCAAGTTATCCAAGAGTTTTTTCTACTATTAAAAAAGGCATCAAAGAAATTAAAACCAAGCTATATTTTTGTAGATGCAAGAATAGGCTTTAATGATCCAATGTATACAGGATTATTATACGGTTTATACTGTCAATTTTCCAATTTATATAGAAAACATATCATTAATATTCAACCTAGCTTTGCAGAGGAAGTGTTTGATGGCCAGTTTTCCATAAGAGGAAGTGTATGGGTTTTAAATTATATTATTTATGCTTTAGGATTTTTAATATCTAAACCTATTAGAAATGAAATAAAACTAATTAGAAAAGAGAGGGGAGGTGCTCAATATGTCTGAAAACTTTAATATTAATGATACTATTGACAATATTTTTGCAAAATTAAAGGACTTTATTAAAACAGAAACTGTAGTTGGCGAGCCAATGCAAATCGGAGAAGTTACCATAGTACCATTTATTGAAATATCTTTTGGCCTTGGAGCAGGTAGTGGTTCGGGAACAGAAGCAAAAGGCGATCAAGGCTCAGGACTAGGCGCAGGAAGTGGTAGTAAAGTTTCTCCAACTGCTGTTTTAGTAATCAATGGGGAAAAGGCAGAACTATTATCTATTAACAAAACTGTAAACTTAGAAAGACTTGTACAACTTGTTCCAGGAATTATAGAAAAGGTGAAAAACGGATGTCAAGAAGGTAAAGAATCTAAAGAAGAAGAAGAGTAAGAAAGATCTAGTTGGCTAGCTGTCTTAATTGAGACAGCTAGTCTTCTCTACAGGCATACTATCAGCCTAATGGAAAACGAGCAGGTAGCTTCAGTAGATAATAGCATTTCATAGATAATGACTGTATAAAAGAAAAGAGGTTGTAGAATGGATAGGAGAAGGGAATTAAAAGAACAATATAAACAGATGAAGCCAGAAATGGGTATAATAATAGTACGTTCTAAGAAAGATAATAAAGCATTTATTGAGACAAGTAATAACCTTAAAGGTTACATTAATAAAACTAAATTTCAGCTAGAATTAGGAAGCCACCTTAATGATGAGTTGCAAAAACAATGGAATGACCAAGGGGAAGAAAATTTTATAATCGAAATTCTTGAAACATTAGAATATGATAAAGACGAATCCAAAACAGACTACAGTCAAGAATTAGAAGTTATGAAATACATCTGGACAGAGAAATTAGCCAAAGAAAATGTTGAGTTTTATTAAAAAATGGAGGTTATATAATGAAAGGTATCGAAATAAAAGCTATTATATATGGAACATCTGAATATGAAAGGTCTATAGACTTAAGAAATGAAGTTTTTAGAAAACCATGGGGTCTTAATATAAGAGATGAAGACTTAACTAATGATCAATACATGGAGATGTTTGGAGCATATAAAGATGATAAGATAATTGCAACTATATTTTTAACAGAAGACGATAAAGAACATGCTAGAATTAAAAGCGTAGCAATTTTAGATGAGTATAGGGGTAAAGGCCTTGGATCATATCTTATGGACTATGCAGAGAACATAGCTAAAGACAGAGGATATAAAAAGGTAAATCTAATGGGAAGAGTATCTGCAGAAGTATTTTATAATAAAATAGGATATAAAACTTTAAGCCAACCTTATGACTACCATACAATAAGCCATATAGACATGGAAAAAGAATTATAAAAGCACGAAGGTTAAATAAGCATTCGTGCTTTTTTATAAATAATAAATTTATTCCACTTTAACCAAAGTTATTGATGAACTTTTATCACTATTCCAAACAAATATAATATAGTCTTGACTAGAATTATATCCTTGATATTCTATATAGTCACCAGATACTGATTCTGAAGAAGATTCTGTAAATCCAGCTTCTTTAATCTTATTTACGAAATCTATTGCATTTTCTTTTTCTACATATTCAAAAGATACATCTTTTTCAGTATTACCATTACTGCTAAGTCCAGTGATTTTTCCTTCTAATTCAGGAATCTCTATAAAGAAGTCTTTTGGCCAAGGAACATCATCAGTCATATCAACTTCTAGTTGGGAATCTTCTGTATTAAGAGGAAGGTCAGGTGAATCTCCTGTGAAAAGAGAACCATCAGATGAATCTCCTGCATTAAAGCTATTTACTTCTGTCATTGTTGACTTGGAGTATGATATACTCCCTACACCATCATTGGAGTAGGAAAAATTAACCTCGAACCCATTTTCATTGTTACCGATATAAGCTAATCCATCTGAACTTTCTACTTCATAAACAGATTTATAACCAAGATCTTTGATGGAGTCAAGATATTTTTGTGCATCATCCTCTTTTAATCCTTCATACATAATATAAATGGATTCACTTACTTTATCCTCTGAAACCATTGTTATATTAGTTTTTAATTCTTTTAAATCGCCAGTCTTATCCTTTGGCCACTGAATATTTGAGCCCATTTGTGTTATACCTTGCTCAGTTTTAATTGTAGTAATATCGTCGCCAATATCAAGGTCAACATCTCCATCGGTTGAGCTTTCAATTGAACTTTCAATAATTTTTTCTGCTATTTTCTCCTCCACCTTTTGTTTACAGCCTGTAAGGATTAATAATAGTGATATGGTTAAGATTAGCAACAAATAGATTTTTCGTTTCATACAAAAACCTCCTTTATACTAGCTAATAATTACGTCTTTGCTTAATTACTATTCCAGATTATAGGGCAAAATTACTGTATATTATTTTATTATACATAAGAATAAAAATAATAAATGTATAGAAACTATCATATTAATTATAGAAAATTGGGTATTTATTCTTTACAAATATGGTATTAAGAATTATATTTAAAGTAACAGGTAAATTTGGGAAGGGGTGGCATTTATGACAAAAGATAGTTTTGATAAATTCATTGAAGAGATTCCTAGAAACATTCATTGTAATACAAAATCATATCTAAGCTCAAACATGGCAATCTTCTTCCCTGAAGAATTTTTAATTGAAATGAAGATTAAGACTATAGATTATCATTTTGTAATATTTCATACAACCCCACCAACTATAAAAGTTGGAGGTATACCTGTTCAGTTTAAAAAAGGAAGTTTTGTGTCCATAGAACCAGGTGTATACGTAGAAGTTTGTCCTATAGATAGTATTGGCAAAGTAAAATTTACTTCCATTAGTATTAAAAAGGAGTTTTTTAATAAAATTGCATCAGAAATCGTTGATGTAGATAAGATAAAGTTTGACAATAAGGGGAAGGCTTATAGCCACCAGATTCTAGATTTGATAAACTTATGGATCAATGAGATTAGTGTTTTTGGTAAAACATGCCCATTGATGCTGGAGAGTATAGAAGTTTCAATTGTAATTCAGCTATTAAGAGATGCTTTGCCGAAAAAATTAACAAATGGAAGAATTAAATTAACAGATAATGATTATATTGGTAAATCTATAGAATATATGAATGAGTACTATAATAGCAATATATCTATTGATGAAATTTGCAAGAATATTTATATCAGTTCTTGCCATTTCCAAAGAATTTTTAAAAAGCATATGAATCAAACTCCTTATAATTATTTGATGGAAATTAGGGTAAATAGAGCAAAAGAAAAGTTATTAGAAGAAAAAATACCTATAGAAGAAATAGCAAGACTATGCGGATTTGTAAGTGCAACACATTTTTCAGCCGTTTTCAAGAGGATGGAAGGAATTTCGCCCTCTGCCTTTAGGAAACTTATCTGAAAGTCTTGGAAAGGAAAACCACTAAAAAATGTTTTTTAGTGGTTTTTTTGGATATATATATCATATTCAACAGATTGTATATAGGTTAATATTACCTCGATTTATTTTGTTTTATAAGCATACACTAATTATTAGAAAAAGTTATTTAGAAAAGGAATTGAATACATTGACCAATAAATTACTACTAAAAGAATCATGGAATTTTGATAATTCATATATTCATTTACCAGAAAAACTATTTACAAAACAAGATCCGGCTCCTGTAAAAGAGCCGAAACTTATTGCATTAAACAACCCATTAGCAAAAGAATTGGGCTTAAATGTAAAAGAGTTAGAAAGCAATGAAGGAATAGAAGTCTTTGCTGGCAATAGGATTCCTACAGGTGCTGACCCTATTGCTCAGGCATACGCCGGTCATCAATTTGGATATTTTACCATGCTAGGTGATGGCAGGGCTGTTTTGCTAGGTGAACATATAAGTCCTAGTAAAAATCGATATGATATTCAGCTTAAAGGATCAGGTAAAACTGCTTATTCAAGAGGTGGAGACGGCAGAGCAGCATTAGGGCCTATGCTTCGAGAGTATATAATAAGTGAGGCCATGTATGGGCTTGGAATACCTACAGCACGAATCTTAGCAGTAGTTACTACAGGAGAACCAGTTTATCGAAAAACTGTTTTACCTGGAGCTATACTCACTCGTGTAGCAGCAAGCCATATTCGAGTTGGAACTTTCCAATATATTAATCATTATGGACGTACTGAAGAGCTTAAATTATTAAGTGATTATACAATATTAAGACATTTTCCTGACTATATTGCAGATGATAATCGTTATTCATATCTATTAAAGGAAGTAATAAAAGGTCAAGCTGAATTAATTGCAAAATGGCAGTTAGCTGGTTTTATACATGGAGTAATGAATACAGATAATATGGTTATAAGTGGCCAGACTATTGATTATGGTCCATGCGCTTTTATGGATACCTATGATCCTAATACAGTCTTTAGTTCCATAGATGTAAATAGTAGATATGCCTACAAGAATCAACCATATATAGCTGCTTGGAATCTTGCAAGATTAGCTGAAACCTTAGTACCTTTATTACATGATGATCAAGACAAGGCAGTCCAAATAGCAAATGAAGGGATTTCAGATTTCGGGAAAATCTATCACAAAAAATATCTAAATGGAATGAGAGCAAAACTTGGTTTATTTGATGAAGAACCAGAGGATGAATCATTAATCACTGAGTTATTAAATATAATGGTAAAATATAAGGCTGACTATACAAATACATTCCGTTCTTTAACTCTAAACAATTTAAATAGTATGGATATTTTTGGAACTGAAGAATTTAAACTATGGAATGATAATTGGAATGATAGAAAAAACAAACAAAATAAATCATCAGAGGAAATCTTTCAGTTAATGAAAAACAGTAATCCAGCTATAATTCCAAGAAATCATAGAGTTGAAGAAGCACTGGATGCAGCAGTGAGTAAAGATGATTATTGTCTAATGGATAAACTATTAAAAGCTTTATCCAATCCTTACGAATATTCTTCTGAACAAGAAGAGTACACTACTTTAGCACCACCAATGTCAACACCATATAGAACATTCTGTGGAACATAGATAAAAGCCATTGACAAAATTACTTGTCAATGGCTTTTTATGTAATAAAACGATTTTTATTGTTTATATAGATTCAATGAAAGCTAATGCAAATCTACCTATTTTAATATATAATACTATATAAAATATTTATTATAAGACTGGAGAGGGGTAATAGGATGATCTACAGAAACGCGACTATAGAAGATATTCCGGCAATAGCTGAATTACAGGAAAGGTATCATGTATCTACAATTAAAGAAGAAGACAAAGCTGGTGGTTTTGTAACAACTTTATTTACAGATCAACAGTTCAAAGAATTGATAGAAGAAGAGAATGGAGTGGCAATAGCTTGTGATGGTGATAAAGTAGTAGCATATGTAATGGCTGGTTCCTGGAAATTTTGGTCAGCTTGGCCACTATTTGAGCACATGATAAAGGACTTACCAAATACAGAGTATTTAGGCCAAGTGCTAACTACAGAAAACTCATATCAATACGGACCAGTGTGTATAGACAAAGAATATAGAAATATGGATGTACTTCCAAATATATTTGAGTACTCAAGAATTGAGTTTTCTAAAAGATATCCAATACTGATTACATTTATAAATCAGATAAATGGTAGATCATACAATGCTCATGTAAACAAACTGCATATGGAAGTAATAAAACCTTTTGTTTTCAATAACAATAATTATTATGAATTAGGCTATGATACATCTAAAAAAACCCCAGGTTCAAAATAAGAAATTAAATATAGGCTATCTAATTTTTGTATCTATAACAATATTAATTTATTAATGACCTTATAAATACAGAATTTAAGATAGCTTATTGTTTTAGTAGCTTCTTAAAACTTTTCAAATGCATGTTTATTATGAAAATCTAAGCTAATGAAGAATTAAAAAAGGATTTGCTAGATATTATATGATACCAAATATTCAATGAAGATTAGATTTTATTAAAATTGAAAAGATATTAAATAAAAAGCCTTGCTAAAAGTTTAATATTATGGTATAGTAGAACAGAACTTAAATTTAGAGTAATAGCAACACCAAATATATTTCAAACGTACTATGTAGTATCAAGCGTCGAGATTTTATTTGTTATATATTACAAAAGTTTAAGAAATAAAATTTCGGAGGTTTTAAATATGACTGGTACAGTTAAATGGTTTAATGCAGAAAAAGGTTACGGATTTATTACAGGAGATGACGGAAATGACGTTTTTGCTCACTTCTCACAAATCCAAAAAGATGGTTTCAAATCATTAGAAGAAGGCCAAGAAGTTGAGTTCGACGTAGCTCAAGGCGAAAAAGGTCTTCAAGCTGAAAATATAACTGTAAAATAGTATATTTTACCCTTTAGATAATTATTATCTAAAGGGTTTTTTGTGCCTATTTTTAGGGTAGTATTAATCTTACACATAAAGTCTAGATTGAAAATATAACTCATTTTGGTATAATATGAATAACAATAAACAAAAGAACAAAGTGGAACTCATAAATAAATAGGAGATCCACTTTTTTATCCCAATAAATATTATGGGTTATAATGAGAGGTGATTTTCTTGTATAAGCTTATTGTTTTGGATTTAGATGGTACATTATTAGATGACAATAAAATGATAAGTAAAAAAAACATACTTATTATTAACAAATTAATTGAAAATGGAAAGATCGTCTTAATTGCAACAGGAAGAGGATATTCTAATGCTAAGAATTTAATTAGCAATATAAATAAGAACATAGCTATTTTATCAAATAATGGAAATATCATTCGAAATTCATTAGATGAAAAAACATATTTTACAAATTATATGTCTAGTCAAACAGTAAATAATACTTTATTAATAGGTGACAAACTTAATTTGAAACCTATTGTTCATGTTGATTATTATAAAGAAGGATTAGATTTGGTTATAGAGGAAAATACATATGATGATTGTATTAATAAGTATATATCACAACACATAAATAGGTATAAATATATGACTAAGGATTCTATTATTAATTTAGATAAGATTTTAGGAGTAATGTATTTAGGTAAAAGACAGATTCTAAATGAATTTACAGAAATTCTAACAGATAAATATCCAAATAAATATAGTTCTCATGTTTTAGAGAATATAATTAGCGCTGAGGCTATGTTAGAAATCATGAATCCCTTAATCAATAAATGGACTAGTATTTTACAATACTCTAATCATATTGGTATAGAAGCTAAGGAAATAATAACTATTGGTGATGATAATAATGATATTGAAATGATTGCAAATGCAGGGCTCGGAATTGCAATGAAAAATGCAAGTTTCTATGTTAAAGAAGTAGCTAATATAGTAATAGAATATGATAATAATGAATCTGGTGTAGCACAAGTTCTAAGAGACATATTTAATTGGGACTAGTATCTTCAAACTAAGTAATTAAATGGGGAATTAAAATGTCGGTTAAAGTTCAAATAAATATGGGAATAGTTGAAGGTTTTCTAGAAGGCAATATTCGAAAGTGGTATGGGATTCCATATGCTGAGCAACCAATTGGAGACTTAAGGTTCAAAAAAACCAAAGCAAAAAAAAGCTGGAAAGGCGTATTAGAGACTAAAAGATTTTCTCCTAAATGCCCTCAGCTGCCTACATCTACAGGTAAAGATAATGGATTAGAGCAAAATGAAGACTGTTTATATTTAAATATATGGGCTCCAAAAGATAAAGCAACAAAGCTGCCTGTTATATTTTGGATTCATGGTGGTGCTTTAGCATCAGGAGAAGGATCAAATGATGCATATTATGGTGACTCCTTTGCAGAAAATGGAGTAATACTAGTAACATTTAATTATCGTTTAGGCATTTTCGGTGGCTTTTATAATTTAAGTAAACTATCTGGATTAGAAGAATATGTTCCTAATGCTGGTGTATATGATGTACTGGAAGCTTTAAAGTGGGTAAATGAAAACATCCAAGCCTTTGGCGGTGATGTGAATAATATTACAATTATGGGTGAATCTGCAGGAGCGACTATAGTAGCAGCATTAATGCATTTACCATATGCCAAGGGATTGTTCCATAAAGCAATTTTGCAAAGCATGTCAAATCTCACATTCAAGGATGATGAAGAATTTTATGAAGTTGAAAGATTACTTGATGCTTATGGACTGGGAAAAGAAGACGCTTCAAATTTGCTTCATATGAATACTGAAGAATTAATGGAAGGCCAGAATAAATACAGCGGTGGTAATGCAATGAATGCACAGTGCAGACCTGTAGTGGATGGAAAGTTGTTTACCGGTCATCTTGTAGAGATAATTGAAAAAGGTGATAGTCAGGGTATTCCTATTCTTATTGGGACAAATTGTGATGAAGGCTCAATGTTCCTTGAGAAGGTAGATCATTGGAATAAAGATGCTAGGGTACAAATGCTAACGGATAAGCTTTTTGTTTTTACCACTACAATACTTGCTAATAAACAAAGCAAAACTGATAAAGCCTTTGTATATCGATTTGATTTTACCCCTGCAATTGCTAAGTCTATTAAACTAAAAGCATACCATGGTGCAGAAATAGTCTATGTATTTAATAGATTAAATTCTTCTATGGCTAATGTAATAAAAGGCGTAAAAGAAGCAAAAGAAATAAGTAATCTAATGCATTTTGCATGGATACAATTTGCTAAAACAGGTAATCCTGGATGGAACCAATACAATGAAAAGGACCAAGCTTTCTTTGTATTTGATACTGAGTCACATTTAGAAAAGGGATATTCAAATATCACCTCTGATAAATTGTGTGATAGAAAAAAATAAAGCTCAAGTGGCCAATCTAAATTAGATTGATGTCCCACTTGAGCTGTTTTTAGGCCTTTCTATTTTTTCATATCCTTATGTTTTATTTGGAATTATCTCTCTAATGAGATATAATTAGTATAGTTAGGATGGTGGAGAAATGGATTTTTTAGCAGGACTTAATGATAGACAAAGAGAGGCGGTTCTTCATACGGAAGGACCTTTATTAATTATGGCTGGTGCTGGATCAGGTAAGACTAGGGTAGTTACGCATAAAATTGCTTATCTTATAGAGGAAAAGAATGTTTACCCAGGTAACATTTTAGCTATAACCTTTACCAATAAAGCTGCAAATGAAATGAAGACTAGAGTAGCTGATTTGTTGAATACAGAAGTGGATCATATGTGGATGGGGACCTTTCACTCAATTTGTGTTAGAATCCTTAGGCGAAATATAGACAAGCTTGGCTATGAAAAAAGTTTTACAATATATGATAGAGATGACCAAAAAACAGTGATCAAGGAGTGCATAAAGGAAGTAAATGTAGATAAGGATATGTACAAGGAGTCCTATCTTATATCTAGAATAAGCTCTCTAAAAGATGAGCAAATGGATCCAGATGAATTTATAAATATGAATTATAATGATTTTAGAGAAAGAAATATTGGAGAAATTTATGGTCTTTATCAGAAGAAATTAAAAGCATACAATGCATTAGATTTCGATGATTTATTGATTAGGGCAGTTGAATTATTAGAAGAAGATTCGGATTTACTTGATTATTATCAAAAGAAATTCCAATATATTTTTGTAGATGAGTATCAGGATACAAACAAGATACAGTATAAATTAGTTAGACTATTGTCTGCTTGGCATAAGAATATTTGCGTAGTAGGAGATTCTGACCAATCCATTTATTCATGGAGAGGGGCAGATATCACAAACATTCTTAATTTTGAGAAGGATTTTCCTGGTGCAAAAGTAATTCTATTAGAGCAAAACTATAGATCTACTCAAAGCATATTAAATGTAGCAAATTCAGTTATCAAGAATAATGACTCTAGGAAGGACAAAAAGCTTTGGACTGATAATAAAGAAGGGGATCAAGTCATCTACGAACAGTGCGAGTATTCTGATGAGGAAGCATTTTTTGTAGCTAAAAGGATTCATGAGTTTTTATATAAAGGATACAAGCCATCAGATGTTGCAATTCTTTATAGGACCAATGTTCAATCAAGAATATTTGAGGAAATCTTCATGACTGAAGAGCTTCCATATAAAATAGTTGGGGGCTTAAAGTTCTACGATAGAAAAGAAGTCAAGGATTTAATTGCATATTTAAATTTTATAGAAAATCCCAATGACAATGTCTCTTTAAAGAGAATTATTAATACTCCAAAACGTGGTATAGGAAATGCTACAATAGAAAAAATTGAAAAGTATGCAGCTGAAACTGCTGACTCTATGTATGGAGTTATCCTTTCAATAGAAGATGTTCCAGGACTAAATACTAGAGCAATTAATAGTATTAAACCATTTGTTGAATTAATGAATAGATTTATGGCCATGAAGGAAATAATGGGAATTAAGGACTTTATAGAAGCTGTAATAGAGCATTCAGGTTATATAGAGGAATTGGAAAGAGAAAATACTATTGAATCAAAGACGAGAATTGACAATATAAAAGATTTTCTATCTGTAGCTTTAAACTTTGAGCAAAAGAATGAAGATGCTAACATGGATGACTTTCTTGCTTCAATTTCTTTGCTTTCCGATGTTGATAAGACAGTAGATACAGACAACATGATAACTATGATGACAGTTCATAGTGCCAAAGGCCTAGAGTTTCCTATAGTATTTCTAGTAGGTATGGAAGACGGATT
This sequence comes from Tissierellia bacterium, assembly GCA_028708575.1. GTDB lineage: Bacteria > Bacillota > Clostridia > Tissierellales > Tissierellaceae > UBA3583. The sequence continues at coordinate 20,847 of JAQVYQ010000005.1, read as the reverse complement.
ATTCCCTATTTCTAGAGCTTTTGAAAATGATGATGATCTTGAAGAAGAAAGACGACTTTGCTATGTTGCTGTTACAAGGGCAGAGCAGCAATTAATAATTACCAATGCAAAGAAGAGAACTATATATGGAAATACAAGTTTTACAATTTCATCTAGATTTCTTGATGAAATGGGCGATACTATTGTGCGAAATGAGAAGAAGATAGTTAAATTAAAAAAACATGACGATACAGGATTGAAAGAAAGACTTCTTGATGTATTTGATTATGATGAATCTAGATTTATAGCACCAAAAGCTAAAGTAAAAAATAATTCTAATATGGATATTGAGGTGGGAACCAAGGTTAAGCATAAAAAATGGGGCATAGGGACTATTGTAATGATAAAAGCAAGAGATGACGGAGATAAAGAGCTTACAATAGCTTTTGATAATGAAGGATTGAAGAAACTTCTACAATCCATAGCTCCAATTCAAATTGTTTAAGGAGGAAGCTTTTTGAATCAGAAAGCAAGGATTAAAGAATTAATTGAGATTATTTATGATTTGAATTATAACTATTATACTATGGATTCACCAAAGGTCAGTGATAAGGAGTATGATGAACTTTATGATGAATTAGTGAGCCTTGAAAAAGACACAGGATATGTTCTTTCTTATTCTCCTACTCAAAGAGTTGGGGGAGATATATTAGAGAGGTTTGAGAAACACATTCATTTGGGAAGGCTATGGAGTTTAGATAAGAGTCAAGGATTTGGTGAGCTTAGAAGTTGGGATGAAAGAGTAAGAAGACTTATTTTGGATTATAATTTGGGTTCAGAAGATAAGCTTCCATCACCACAATATATTTTAGAGTGGAAATTTGATGGCTTAACAGTAAATTTAACATACAATAATGGAGAATTAATCCAAGGTGCTTCAAGGGGTAATGGTTTAACTGGAGAGGGGATTTTAGAACAACTAAGAACAATTAAATCAATACCTATGAAAATTGGTTTTCAAAATACTATAGAGGTTCAGGGAGAAGGCTTAATGCCTTTATCATCCTTAGAGAAATATAATGAAACAGCAGATGAGCCTTTAAAAAATGCTAGAAATGCTGCAGCAGGAGCATTGAGAAACTTAGACCCAAAGGTAACTGCAAAAAGAAATTTAGGAGCATTCTTTTATAATGTAGGTTATATTGAGGGAAAGACATTTGATACACATTTAGAGCAAATAGAATTTTTGAAAGAAAACAAATTGCCAGTTTTCCCATATTATAAAAGCTTTGATTCAATAGAAGATATAATTATGGAAATTGAAAAAAATGCTGAAAATAGGAAAAATCTCGATGTGCTAACAGATGGAATGGTTATAAAAATCAACGACATGAGAACAAGAGAGATTTTAGGATATACAAATAAATTCCCAAGATGGGCTATAGCATATAAGTTTGAAGCCGAAGAAATAAGCACTAGGTTAATAGGAGTTCAGTGGAATGTTGGTCGTACTGCTAAAGTAACCCCAACTGCAATTCTTGAGCCTGTTGATATTGGTGGAGTAACAGTTCAAAGGGCTACTTTAAATAATTATGACGATATATTAAGAAAAGGTGTAAGATTAAATTCGAGAGTATTAATAAGAAGATCTAATGATGTTATACCAGAAATATTAGGGGCCTTAGAAACTGATGAGGAAACTTATGAAATTGAAAAACCAACACATTGCCCATATTGTAACAGTGAATTGGTGCAAAATGGAGTTCATATATTCTGCCCTAATTCATTGACATGTAAGCCACAACTAGTAGCAAGGCTTGTTCACTTTGCCAGCAGAGATGCAATGAATATTGAAGGCTTAAGTGACAAAACTGCTGAAAGGTTTATAGATGAACTGGATATTTTAGATTTACCAAGTATATACGAAGTTAAATTTGCAGATCTAATAGAGCTTGAAGGATTTAAAGATAAGAAAAGTCAGAATTTAATAGATGCTATAGAAAAAAGTAAAAATGTAAACCTTGCATCCTTTATTTATGCTTTAGGTATATCAAATGTTGGTATAAAAACTGCTAATGATTTGGCTGATACCTTTAAATCTTTGGATAGTATTAAGAATGCTATATATGATGAGCTTATTAATGTAGGCGATATTGGTGATATAATTGCTAATAGCATTTTGGAGTTTTTCCAGGATGAAAAAATATTAGAAGGAATTGACAAACTATTAAGAGAAGGCGTAATTCCATATTTTGAAGAAGTAGCAATTGAAGAGTCTATTTTTTCAGGGAAAACAGTAGTAATTACAGGTTCAATTGAAGGATTGTCAAGAAACCAAATTAAGGATATAGTAGAAAAGAAAGGTGGAAAGGTAACAGGCTCTGTAAGTAAGAAAACCGACTATGTAATAGTAGGCACAGACCCTGGAAGCAAATACACTAAAGCGGTTGAGCTGGGAATTGAGATTATTAACGAAGAAAGACTTAAAGAGATAGTGAACAGTGAACAATGAACAGTGAACAACGAACAATGAAAAGTGAAGAACTAAGAGATAAGAGTGAAGAACTAAAAGATTAAACCCCTAGATTCTTTCCCAGCACTGAGAATGACAGTCACCCAAGGTCGCAAATACACCGAAATGTGTCATTCCGAACAAATGTGAGGAATCTATGGTTTTCTTCAAAGGCTAGACCCTAACAACTGTTCACTGTTAGCTGTTAACTGTTCACTGAATAAAAGGGAGGTTTTTTCTTGATAACTAAAGATGAGGTATTGCATATTACTGATATTGCTAAATTAAAAATTTCTGATGAGGAAATAAGTCCATTTATTGAGAAATTTGACAAGATAATTGAATTTGTTGAAAAAATAAAGGTAGTAGATACAGAAAATGTAGAGCCATTGTATCAAGTTAATGAAGATAATTATTTATTAAAGGATGATGAAGAGGATCAAATTCTAAATAGAGAAGAAGCTCTTCAAAATACTAAAGAACAAAAATATGGCTACTTCAAAATATTGAAAGTCGTAGAATAGAAGGGGTGTTAATGTGGATCTTACTAGTTTAAAAGCTTGGGAAATGAAGGAGAAGATAATAAATAAGGAAATCTCCTGTAAAGAGTTAATAGAAGCTCATATTAGGAAAATCGAAAAAGAAGACCCTGATATAAATGCTTTTATTACTTTAAATAAAGATGAAGCTTTAAGGGAATCAGATAAAATAGATGCAAAAATTAAGAATGGCCAGGATATAGGTCTTCTTGGTGGGCTACCTATTGGGATAAAGGACAATATTGTTACAAAAAATATAAAAACTACTTGTGGTTCAAAGATGCTTGAAAACTATGTTTCACCATTTGATGCTAGTGTTATTGAAAAGATAAAATATAATGATGGAATAATTATTGGAAAGACTAACTTAGATGAATTTGCTGCTGGAGATTCTACTGAAACATCATATTTTGGACCTACTAAAAATCCAATAAATAAGAATGTAGTCGCTGGTGGTTCTTCAGGTGGTTCAGCAGCTGCTGTTGCCGCAAATATGGCTGCCTTATCACTTGGTACAGATACAGGTGGTTCTGTTAGACAACCAGCAAGTTTCTGCGGAATAGTTGGTATAAAACCTACATATGGAATGGTTTCTAGATATGGAGTAGTTCCAGTATCTGATACACTAGACCAAGTCGGTGTATTTGGAAGAGATGTAAAAGATGCCACTCTCATCTTAAACTCCATAACAGGATATGATAAAAAAGATTCCACATCATCAAAAAAATCAGATTCAGTAGTTTCTTTAGCAAACTTTAAAGAAGATAAAGATTACCTAGATGGAATAAAAATCGCAATTCCTAAAGAATATATGGATTTGGTGCCTGCAGATAAGAAAGCCCAAGAACAATTTAATACTGCTATGAAAGTATTTGAAAAGTCAGGTGCAAAGATTGAGATTGTATCTATACCACATCTAAAGTATGCAGCAGAGGCTTATTATATAATAATGACTAGTGAATTAAGTTCAAACATGGCAAGATATGATGGTATAGCATTTGGTCATAGAGCAGAAGAATATGAAACACTAGACGAATTGTATGTGAATTCTAGAACTGAAGGATTTGGCAATGAGATAAAGACTAGAATTATGGCTGGTACTTACGCATTAACTGGAGCTCAGAATAAAGAATTATATCAAAAGGCTATGAGGGTAAGAAGATTATTACAAGAAGACTATGATAAGGTCTTTGCTTCTTATGATGTAATATTATCTCTTACATCAAAGGATTTACCTTTTGAATTTAATCTAACAGAAAATAACTTAATTGAATCTTATAGAGCAAATATTTATACTGCACCAGCAAATTTAGTAGGACTTTGCGCTATGTCAATTCCAATAGGAAATGTTGATGGCCTACCTGTTGGTATGGAAATCACTGGAGATAGATTTAAAGAGGAAAATATTATTAAAGCTGGTTTAGGTTATGAAAGGGCGGTGTTATAATGGCTTACAAAACCATAATCGGATTAGAAATACATGTAGAATTATCTACAAAACATAAGATATTTTGTAATTGTCCTAATGAATTTGGTGCTGATGCCAATACACTGGTATGTCCTACATGTCTTGGATTACCTGGTTCAATGCCTATATTAGATAAAGAAGCCTTAGAATATGCAATCAAGGCAGGTATTGCTTTTGATGGAGAAATTTCTAAGCTTATAAAAATGGATAGAAAGCATTACTATTATTCAGATTTACCAAAGGGTTTTCAAGTTTCTCAAGCTGAAATTCCTTTCTGTAACGGGGGTTATTTAGAGATTGAACTAGAATCAGGAACAAAAAAAATCAATCTAGAAAGAATTCATATTGAAGAGGATACAGGTAAACAAATTCACTCAGAAGAAGGAGAAACACTACTTGATTTTAACAGAAGTGGAGTTCCTCTTATAGAAATTGTAACTAAGCCTGATATGAATTCTGCAGAAGAAGCTAAACTTTTCCTTGATAAATTAAGAGCAACATTAAAATACATTGAAGTATCCAATGTAAAAATGGAAGAAGGATCTTTGAGATGTGATGTCAACATCAATGTTGTTAATTCTGATACAGGTGAAAAATCAAATATATCTGAAATAAAGAATTTAAATTCCTTTCGAGGTGTTGTAAAAGCTATAGAGTTTGAGGAAAAGAGACATATTGATTTATTAGAATCAGGGAGCAATACAAAAAAAGAAACAAGAAGATGGGATGAGGCAAAAACAGCAACCATATTAATGAGGGAAAAAGGCGACGCCTCTGATTATAGATTTGTTGTAGATGGAGATATCCCTCCAGTTAAGATAGCTAATGAGTGGATTGATGAAATAAAAGCAACATTACCCGAATTACCACAAGATAAGAAGACAAGGTTTGTAGAAAGCTACGGTCTATCATCTTATGATGCAGGTGTTTTGACACAAACTAAGGAACTATCTGAATTCTTTGAAGAAACATTAAAACATATTAATGATAGTAAACTTGTTAGCAATTGGATAATGGGTGATGTACTTCGTAGGTTGAATGATGATGAAATAGAGATAAATCAATCAAATATTACTCCAATAGCCTTAGCAGATTTACTTGCTTTAGTTAGAGATGACAAGATAAACAACAATACGGGGAAAAAGGTTTTAAAGGAAATCTTTGACACAGGGAAATCACCAGAAGTTATAGTTAAGGAAAAAGGATTAATTCAAATTAGCGATGAAGGTGAAATAAAGGAAATAATTAAAAAGGTTTTAGATGATAATGAACAATCAATTATAGACTTTAAAAATGGTAAGGATAGAGCAATAGGTTTTTTAGTTGGTCAAGTAATGAAAGCCTCAAGGGGAAAAGCAAATCCTCAACTTGCTAATAAAATGTTATTGGAAATGATAAAAGAAAGATAAACAAAAAAGGCTCGGCTAATAATATAGCGGGAGCCTTCTTTGTTTCAAGAAATTACGTATATTACAAAACTAATGCAATGGCGGAGGAGTTTCTTCGTTCTTATTATGTTTATTATTATAATAAGGGCAATCCTTCTTAGGAGTTTTTGAAGGATGCGTAACTTCTTTTAGAGAACATAATCCATCACTTTCATGAATACATTTTTCAGAACACTGTATCATAATTGACCTCCTATATATGTTGTGCTAATATTTTATCCAGATTAATATAAATTATCCGTTAAAAAGAGTTTATAGGTAATAGATAATAGGTAATAATGAAGAGTGAATTGCCGTCTGCCCATTCTACTGGTTATGAACTATAAATTTATCAATAATTCTGTTATTATATAATTAATTATCATTAAGGAGGCTTGTAAATGGAAATTGGGAAAGTTCCAAATGAGATTTTAGAAAAAATTGTTTTCTCAAATATAAAAAATAAAAGAAAAGAAGTATTAGTAAGTGCTGCAATAGGGGAAGACAACGGAGTTATAGATTTTGGAGATACAGTTTGTGTTGTAAGCACTGATCCTATTACTGGGACTACTAAGGATATAGGAAAACTTGCCATACATGTTTCATGTAATGATATAAGTACTAATGGTGCAGAACCAATTGCTGTCTTATTTACTATCCTTTGTCCCCCAGAAACTACAGAAAAGGATCTTGAAATTATTATGAGAGATGCATCTGAGGCTGCAGCTGAAATTAATGTAGAAATAATCGGTGGTCATACTGAAGTAACCGATAGTGTAAACAGAGTAATTGTAAGCACTACAGTAATAGGAAAGCAGCTAAAGAGTAAATTATATGATTATAGCAAAATAAAAACTGGAGATAAAATAGTATTAACTAAATATATAGGTATTGAAGGCACATCAATAATTGCAAAAGAACTTGAAGATAAACTTGTAGAAAAAATTGGAAAAGACAATTTAGATAAAGCCATTAATATGGATAGTATGCTTAGTGTGGTCAAGGAAGGTATAACTGCCGGTAGGCATAATGCTTTATATATGCATGATATAACAGAAGGCGGAATTTATGGAGCAGCATGGGAAGCATCTAGAGCTATTAATAAAGGTGTAATCATATACGAAGATATGATTCCTATAATGGATGTAACAAGAGAAATATGCCATATACTAGAAATAGACCCATATAGATTAATATCCAGTGGTAGCATGCTAATAATTATTAGGGAAGAAGATTTTGTAAACTTACAAAGAGAATTGTCTAATTTAGACATAAAATCAACAATAATAGGAGAAATTACAGATGAAGGAATTTACAAAATTAAAGGTGGAGAAAAGTCAGTAGTAGACTCACCTGGTAGTGATGAACTATATAAAGCACTAAGTTTAACTAACAACTAGCTAGGTGTCATCCTGAGGCGAAGCCGAAGGATCTTGGGTTTGTTCTTCACTCTTTACACTTAGTTCTTAGTTTTCTAATTGTTAATCAATATTACATTACAGTTACAAAATCGCTTATTCATTGACATTATAACCACTCAAATGATATAAAATACTTAGGTGGATTACATAGGACAAGACATAAAGGGAGGTTATAAAATATGAAAAAATGGCTAGTGATTATATCACTGCTTGTAATTTTGTTAACTGTCAATTCTTTGGCATTTGCAGCCAATGATGCTATAAATGTAAGTATGAATGGTAAGAACATGCAAGTTAAAGAAGTTGGAGTTTTATTGGATGGACAAGCATTTGAAGCTGAAGTTCCATCATTTATATATGGAGATAGAACTCTTGTACCAATCAGATTTGTAGCTCAGAGATTAGGTGCAGATGTTAGTTGGGATCAATCGACAAAAACTGCTACTGTTATTCGTGGTAATAGCGAAATTAAACTACAAATAGATAGCAATCAAGTAGTGTTAAACAATCAAACAAAAACAATAGACAACAATTCCATTCCTAGATTAGTAACATTTAGCAATAATGATTCTAGAACTATGGTACCTGTAAGATTCGTTTCAGAAACATTTGGTTATGAAGTAGGCTGGGATCCAGAATATGAAATCCCTTATATTAATTCTAGTGATGAATCTGAAAATATCGAAGTTATGGATTTAAATCCGATTATAACCCCAAATCCTGATAAAACCGAAGAAGATTTAGATGCTGCAACTATTAACAATGTTAAAGTTGTGAAAGGCAGTACACAGAAGCATAGAATTATTATCAATAGTGATAAACCTATTAAATATCAGTCGTTATTTTTGCCTGATTCTAATAAATTGGTAATAGATATAGAAAATTCTGTGCTTAAGACAAGTTCAGGAGATGCATCTAATTTCATCGACCTTAATGACGATTATATTAAAAGTCTAAGCTATTCTCAATACCAAACAAATCCATATACAACACGAGTAGTTGCAGAACTATATGCTAAATGTGATTTTGACATCTATACTTCTGAAGATGGAAAGACAACAACAGTAACATTTGAAGAGTATAAGTTTGATGGAATATCTGTTGAAAAGGTTGATGGTAGAGATGCATTGGTTATCGATGATATGGAAGATGTTCAATACAATATTATGACATTGACTTCACCTAATAGAGTAGTAATAGATTTATTAGATACAAACCTTACTAATAAAATCTATGAATATGATGTAGAATTAGGTTATATAGACAATGTAAGGGTATCTCAATTTGCTGGTGACAAGAACTATAATTCTAATGATAGAATTGTAAGGATTGTACTAGATGTAATGAGTGGAGTAAATGAGGCAAATGTTTCAATCGATAGAGAAGGAGACAAATTGATAATAACTCCAGAAAAAAGCATATGGGAATATATATCGTATGATAATAACCATGCAGATAGATACATTTCTATTATGAACAATGAAAAAACAGATTATAATGTAGAATATGACTATGATTCAACTACAATGTTTATAACTATACCGACAGAAAGCACTGATATTACAGAGGGTGAAACAATAGTAGGAGATAACTTTATTAATAGCATTAAAGTGATTGAGAACCGTGACGAAACTGTAATATCAATTAACTTTAAAAGAGGAATTGAATATGATATATTATCAAATAAAAAAGATGATACTATTGAAATAGTAACAAGAAGAGATCCGAACATTCCTTATAATGATAAAACTATAGTAATTGATCCAGGGCATGGTGGTACAGATCCAGGGGCTATTTCACCAAACGGAATTAAAGAAAAGGATGTAAATTTGCCACTAGCATTAAAGGCGCAAATATCTCTAGAGGCACTAGGATATGATGTTATCATGACTAGGTCGGATGATACTACTCTTGCCTTGAAAGATAGGGTAAATATAGCTAATAGAAACAATGCAGATATATTTGTAAGTATTCATCATAATTCTACATTAAATTCAGCAATAAATGGATTAGAAGTATTGTATTGTCCAAGGGATCTTGGAGATAGTAAGATGGATGAACAATATCCTTTAGCAGAGAGTGTTAGTAAAGCAATATTAGCTAATACTGGTGGAATAGATAGAGGAATATTCCAAAGGCCAAAGCTTAAGGTAATTAGAGAAACCTATATGCCTGCTATATTAGTAGAAGTAGGATATTTATCAAATGCTGAAGATGAAGCTAGAATTTTAGATGAAAATTATCAAAATAGTGTTGTTCAAGGAATAGTAAATGGGATACAAAATTATTTTGAAATGTATTAAAGTTTAGGGGAGGGTAACCTCCCCTTGAATTGTCTGAAAGGAGACTTTATATATATGTTTATTAGTTATTTTTTAATTTTTGCCTCTAGAGTCTTGGATGTGACACTTATGACAATAAGAACTATAATGGTAGTTCAAGGGAGAAAAGTTCATTCAGCAGTTATAGGATTTTTTGAAGTTGCAATTTATGTTGTAGTACTTAGTTCAGTGGTAAGTAATTTAAATGATCCCTTTAAATTGTTGGCTTATTGTTTAGGTTATGCTACTGGGAATTATGTAGGAATAACAATTGAAAGTAAGATTGCATTAGGAAATCTTTCTGCCCAAATAATTCTTAAGACTACAGAAAACTGTGAATTAGTAAATAAATTAAGAGAGAATGGCTTTGGAGTAACTGTAATTCAGGGTGAAGGGATAAATGGACATAAAGATGTATTGCTAGTTGCTTTTCACAGAAAGGATTTAACAACCTTAAAGAAAATAGTTTATGAATATGATGGAACTGCATTTATAACAGTAAATAATGTTAATCCAATAAGTGGTGGCTATTTTAGGGCTATAAAAAAATAAGGCTTTTATGCATAGTCTATAAACCCCTCTATTATAATATAGTATAGAAGTATTATAATAGGGGGGTTAATTATGATTAATAGAAGGATAGCCATATTTGCGCTAGTTGGTATTCTATTTTTTTCAGCAGTAACATTAAGGAACAAGCTTGTTTCTGATGATGTCACCAATGTTGAAGATGAGATAGAAATTGTATTATCTGATGATGAGATCAAAATTGTAGAAGATGATGGGATGAGAAAAACTGTACTATATTTTCAAGATGAAAATGGATATTTAGTACCAGTTATGAGAAGAATACCTTGGGAAGAAGGTATAGGAAAAATCACATTGAAAAATATGATAGATACACCTGAATTAAGAAACACTTTAGACTCTACAGGCTTATTGCCACTAATTCCTTCTGGAACTGAGATTATTGGCATGACTATAGATTCAGATACAGGACTTTGTAAGGTTGATTTTTCAGAAGAGTTCTTAAATACTGAAACTAAAAAAGGCGAAGAAAACTTAATAAAAGGTATAGTGTATACATTGACAGAATTTCCAGCCATAAAAGAAGTAAAGCTTATGGTTGCAGGGGATGAAGTGAAATCATTAAAAAATGGTAGCACTGTAGCAAGCACATTAACTAGAAATAATATAAATTACTTAGGAAATCCAGAAGAAGCTAGATCGGATGTAGTAGTGTACTATAAAAGTGAAGGAAGCTCAGAATTTGAATATTTCGTGCCAGTAACTATTCCTACAATGGCTCCTGTTTCAAATGTATTTACAGCATTAGATATCCTGTTTGAAGGCCCACCAGAGGGTTCAAGATTATCTTCTGACATTCCAATGGATACACAATTCCAAGGAGTAGAAATTAAAGATGGGACAGCATATGTAGACATTACTTTAGGAGCTGAAAGCATGTTAACAATTGAAGCTACTATGGATGATATAGTTAAGAATATTGGACTAACATTAAGTGAGTTTGAAGAAATAAATTCTGTTGAAGTAATAGTTGGAGAAGAAGCAATAAATACATCAATTCCTGTATTTGCAAATGAATACTAGATAGGTAATAGGTAAGAACTAAGAACTAAGAATTAAAACATTTAGACCCGAGATTCCTCGTTTCACTCGGAATGACACTTCGGTGTAATTGCAACCTACGGTTGCTGTCATCCTGAGACGTAGTCGAAGAATCTCGGGTTTTCATTGATTTGTCATTCCGAGCTTGTCGAGGAATCTTGTTTTTAGTTCGATACTCTTAGTTTTTTAAAATGAATTGTGAATTGCCAATTGATTTGATACAATAGACAATGAGATAGGAGAGATTTACATGAGAATAGATAATAGAAAAAACGATGAATTAAGACAAGTAAAGATTACAAGGGATTATTTAATGCATCCATATGGATCTGTATTAATAGAAATGGGAAAGACCAAGGTTATATGTACAGCTATGGTGGAGGATAGAGTGCCTCCATTTTTAAAAGGTACAGGTACTGGGTGGATAACAGCTGAATATTCAATGTTACCAGCTTCTACAACAAGTAGGAAAATTAGAGATTCATCTAGAGGTAGAATTGATGGAAGAAGTCAAGAAATTCAAAGATTAATAGGCAGAGCCTTAAGATCAGTTGTTGATTTTAAAAAAATAGGCGAGAGAACAATATGGATAGACTGTGACGTTATTCAAGCAGATGGGGGAACGAGAACAGCTTCTATTACAGGTGCCTTTGTAGCTTTAGTAGATGCATTAAATAAATTGCATAAAGATAAGATAATAGATTGTATCCCAGTATCAAACTATCTTGCAGCAGTTAGTGTAGGAATAGGTAAATATGGACCAATACTTGATTTATGTTATGAAGAGGATCATATAGCGTTGGTGGATATGAATATTGTAATGACAGATAAAGGTGAATTTGTAGAAGTACAAGGTACAGGCGAAAATGCAACATTTTCTAGAACGGAACTAAATACACTTATGGACTTAGCAGAAAAGGGAAATAAAGAATTATTTGAAAGACAAAGAGAAGCTTTAGGAGAAACAGCTAATCTTATAGGGATAAAGAGGTAGTATATGGGAAATAGAAAACTTGTAGTTTCTACTGGAAATAAGCATAAAATACTGGAAATAAGAGAAATATTAGAGGGCTTAAACATAGAAGTCCTTTCAAAAAATGATATCGGATTTGAAGGTTTTGATATAGTAGAAGATGGAGAGACCTTAGAAGATAATAGTATAAAAAAAGCTAAAGCTTTATCCGACAAGACTGACTACATAGTTATTGCAGATGATACTGGCCTATTTGTAAATGCATTAAATGGAGAACCAGGAGTTTATTCTTCAAGATATGCTGGCCAAGAAGGTAATGACAAGAAAAATTGTGAGAAACTAATAAATAATCTTGAAGGAATAGAGGATAGAAGTGCCTACTTCAAAACGGTTATTGCACTAATAACAGAGGACAAAAAGATATTAAAAGCAGAAGGTATATGCAAAGGTATGATTATTGAAGAAGCCAGAGGGGATAAGGGTTTTGGATATGATCCAATATTTGTACCTGAAGGATTTGATAAAACATTTGCTGAATTAGGTCATGATGTAAAAAACAAAATTAGTCACAGGGCTTTAGCTCTTATAGAATTAAAAAACATATTGATAAAAATTGCTAGTGGCTCATAGAAATAAAAAATGGCTCTGAGAAGAATTTCTTCTCTGAGCCAAAAATATTTTTAGAAGAATTTTTTTACATTACCCATTATTCCTCTAGCTATGGATCTACCAATAGTTCCTGTAATACTAGTCATTGTAGATCTAGCTACCTTGTTTAGTGGGTTATTTCTTTTTGATTTTTCTTTTTCCTTTTTTTCAGCAGCTTCTAACTTTGCTCTTTCCTTAGCTTCTTTAGCATCTACTTTTTCTTGTTCTAGTTTCTTTTCTTCTTCAATTCTAGCCTCAAATTTTCTCTGAAGTATTTCATAAGCAGATTCTCTATCTATTGGATGATAATACTTTTGAAATAATTGAGATGAGTTTATTAGAAATGTCCTTTTCTCATCACTTATAGTTCCAAATGAACTATGAGGAGGAGCTATTATTGCCTTTTCAACAACTGAAGGTCTGCCTTCTTCGTCTAAGAAAGAAACTAAAGCTTCCCCAGTTTTCAATTCAGTTATTACATCTTTAACATCAAATTTAGGATTTTGTCTAAATGTATCTGCTGCTGACTTTACCGCCTTTTCATCCCTAGGAGTGTAGGCTCTTAGTGCATGTTGAACCCTATTGCCTAATTGGCCTAGAATTTTATCTGGAATATCTATTGGATTTTGGGTTATAAAAAACACTCCAACACCTTTTGAACGAATTAATCTTACAACTTGTTGGATTTTTTCCATTAATATCTTTGGAGTATCTTCAAATAATAGATGAGCTTCATCGAAAAAGAAGACTAGCTTAGGCTTATCTAAATCACCTACTTCTGGAAGTTCTTCGAAAAGTTCAGACAGCATCCATAAAAGGAAAGTAGAATATAAAGTAGGAGAATTAAAAAGCTCCTCTGTAGCTAAAACATTTATAATGCCTTTCCCATTAGAATCAATGCTAAGTAAATCAAGTATATCTAAAGCTGGTTCACCAAATAATAAATCTCCACCTTGATCCTCAAGCCTTAAAAGTGCCCTTTGAATTGCGCCTACTGATTGATGTGATACATTTCCATACTCAAGAGTAATAGATTTAGAATTTTCACCAACATATTGAAGCATAGATCTTAAGTCTTTTAAATCGATTAAAAGCATTCCTAAGTCATCAGCTATTCTAAAGGTAATGTTTAATACACCTTCTTGAGTATCATTTAGGCCTAAAATCCTTGCTAGAAGAAGAGGACCCATTTCAGTAATAGTAGTTCTTACAGGAACACCTAATTTACCAAAAACATCCCATAACCTTGTTGGATATCCTTGCAATTTAAAACTCTCTATACCAATTTGTTCAATTCTTTCTTGAATATTCTCATTCATTTCTCCTGCTTCAGAAATACTTGCTAAATCTCCTTTAACATCGGATAAAAATACAGGTACTCCTATATTGCTAAAGTGCTCAGCTATAACCTTTAAAGTCACAGTTTTACCTGTACCTGTGGCTCCTGCAATAAGTCCATGTCTGTTGGACATATTGGATAAAAGTTCTATCTTTACATCGCCTTTTCCTATTAATAGTTTATATCCTTCGCTCATTTGAAGACCCCCTTTAAAATCGTTACATAAATTAGTGTATTCTTTCTTACTTTAAGATAAACTTACTATTGATTTGTATTATTAAATATTTACTATTGACATACCCTATTGAAGATCAATAAAAACATCTACATTATAATTAGGTAGTAGAAATGAATCTATATTGTCAATAGAGATTCTAATTGGTATTTCGGTCTCGTTGTTATTAGTAAAAGCCATTTGTGAGATGTATAAAACCTTACCACTATACTCTTTTGCTCTATCAGCAATAGGTACAATTCTAACAGATGATCCTACTTTTACATCTCTTATAAACTCTTCTACAACATCAGCCTCTATAATCAAACTATCTAGATTTACAATAGTAAATGCTTTAACTGTAGTATCTACAATGTTGCCAGGATTGTAAAATATATCGTAAATAGCAGCATTTTCAAATTCAGATACAATTTGCTTATCAATGATATATGGTTTATTAATCTTATTTTCTAATGATTTTAAATTGCTTTCAATTTGTTTTATTCGTTCATTTTGAATGGATACTTGATATCTTTCAGTACTTTGTTTAGTACTTAATTGATTTAATTCTTGCTGGTAATTCTCAGTAGTTAATTGTTGTTGATATTCATTAGCTTCAACAATATTTTGAGCTTCATCTAGGGCTAATTTAGATTTTTGGAAATTTTCCTTTGAAATTGCACCTAGATTATATAATACTTCATTAGAATTATGATCTTCCAAAGCTTTCTCATACACATTTTTAGCAAGTTCTAAATCATTATTAAGCTTTTCTAGTTCTATATTAATATCCTGAATAGACAAACCCTTTAGACTAGCATTAGCTCTTTGATATTCTAGATTTGCAATATTTAATTGGTTATTTGCATCATTTACTAAATCATTATAATCTGATAAATCCAATGTTAGTATAGGGTCATTTAATCCTAAATGCTGGCCTTCTATTGCTATAACATCAAGTACTTTGGCAGGGAAGTCAATAATTACATCTTTTGATTCAACTGCTTTTACTATTCCAAAGGCCTCTATTTCTTTCATTTCACCGGACAAATCTACTTCTTCAACAAGACTTGTTTCTTCATCTCCATTACAACTTACCATTAAGATGCTTAAACCTATAATTAATATAATAGCAGATAGTTTTTTAAACTTTAACATTATTCCCACACCCTTCCGTCTTTTACCTTTATAATTCTATTACCATAATTTGCAGTTTCCAATGAATGGCTTACCTGTAATATGGTTTTTTGTTTTTCTATATTAATTCGTTGTAACAACTTCATGACTTCTTCAGATGTTTTACTGTCTAAATTTCCTGTAGGCTCATCAGCCAAAATAATATCTGGTTCATTTATTAATGCTCTGGCAATTGCTACCCGCTGTTGTTGTCCTCCTGATAGTTCTTTAGGCGTATGCGCCTTTCTATCAGATAATTCTACTATATCCAGTATTTCATCCAACTTATCTTGATAATTTTTTATTTGAAGACCATCTAAGAGTATTGGGAGCATAATGTTTTCTTCTACTGTTAAATTAGGAACAAGATTATAAAACTGAAATACAAAGCCTATATCTCTACGTCTCATTACACTTTGATCTTTGTCTGATAGGGCAGATATATCTTTGCCGTTTATCAGTATTTTCCCAGAAGTAGGAGTATCTAGACCACCTATCAAATACAACAAGGTACTCTTACCTGAACCTGAAGGGCCCATTATTGTAATAAATTCTCCTTTGTTTATTGAAAGGTTAATGGCTTTTAAGACCTCAACTTGAATTTCTCCTAAGAAAAAAGTTTTATATAAGTCAGCTACTTTAATAATTGATTCCATAAATACACCTCTATTATTCGTATTTAATAGCTTCTATAATATTTTGCTTAGATATTTTTACTCCTGGACTAATTGATGCTATTATAGCTATTAGTATAGCTCCAATAATAGAGTTGAAGAAGAAAATACCTACATAGTGAATTGCAAGGGGAACAGACATTGCTTTTATTAGATATGGAACACCAGATAACATCTGAAGCCCGCCGATTATACCAATGATTCCTCCAATTAAGCCGCCAGTTAAAGCTTCTATCATAACCATTTTCATAGTTTGCTTTTTACTTAAACCCACAGAGCGAAGTATGGCAATGGAACGTTGCCTTTCTATAAAACTAATAGTGTAATTATTAAAGACTCCAAATATACCGATTAGCATAGCAAGTATGGAAAACGCCTTTAAAATAATCATAAATTGATTATTGGAATCATAATTCATCTTTGTCATATTTGCAATAGTGTCACCATAAGCACCTTGTCTAATAAATTTATCTTGAATAGTCAAAAGAACTTCATCTGGATTCTTGTGTGTATTTATATAAAAACTTCCAAAGTGGGATTCTTTCATATCTGCTTTATAGTATTTTTGAGAAATAATAGCAGTACTCCCATTGGAAAATAATGATTCAAAAAAACCAATTACTCTATATGTTTTATCTCCACTTTTCATTTCTAAAGTTATTTGGTCACCTATTTTTAATTCTAATTCATCTCTAGCCATTTGAGCAATCATAATATTTCTACCATCATCTAGTTTCTCTAAAGCTTCTTTTGGATCTCCTTTTCCATCATAATCAAAGTGTACATAGTCATTATACCTTTCTGTATCGATTCCTTGTAGATATCTAATTGTATAGTCTGTATCTACAACATTGACACCTTCCCAAGTTTCGTAGGCTCCGTAGGTGCTACTGACACCATCTATACCTCGAAGAACTTGTTCTGTATTTCTATCTGCTTCACTTACGGTAATCATAATATCAAATTTCCAATCCTTGTAGGCATTTAGAACTTCGACTCCTACACTATAACTAATGGTATTAATCATAAGAATTGTTGAAATTCCAATTGTTAGGAGAGATATATTATTTAAAATATTTATATTGTCATTAATATTTTTTACTGCTAAAATTCCTTCATTTCCAAAGAAGGTAGAATAAATTTTTCCAAATAATTTTAAGAATATTTTTGTAATATAGGGTACGAACATTATTAATGCTATAGTTGAAAGCAAAACACTTACTACATTTGCAATCATAGCAAATGAATTCTGTATAAGTCTAGGCATAATAATTCCAAGACTAATAAAGATGATTCCTATAATAATCCTATATCCTTTTTTTCTTGATTTCGCTTCTGTTGTGTTCAAGACTAGATCCTTAATGGGAATTTTTGATGCTCTTTTTATTGGTATCCATGAACTTATTAAAGCAACTAAGACAGCTAATATAAAAGATGCTAAAAAGTTAGACATGCTAATATCAATATTAACATTGATTTTCCCGCCTATATAGGGATCAGCAGCCATAACACTAGCGATTATGTAAAGAAATCCAACACCTAATATATCACCAAGGATACCCCCAATGACTCCATAAGTTAAACTTTCTCCGATTAGTATAGTATCAGTCATTTTCCTTGTAGCTCCAATGCTTCTAAAGGTTCCTATTACCGGAAGTCTTTCAACGGTTATTACCTTAAATGTAGAATAAATTATAAATATACTAATAAACAGTACCATAGATGTCATCATAAACAAAGGAACTACAATATATTGAGAGTAGGTTTCTAGTTCTTCTTCAGAAAAAGGTTTTTGTACTGTATATCTTGAATATGTATTAGCTAGTTCGTTTTCAATAGATTGTTTATCAACACCTTCATCAAGTACAACATATCCTGTATTGACTCTGCCTTTTATGTCTAAAAGAGAGCCTAAGCTGTCAATTGGCATTATAGCAGTCATAGAATTAGATTGTGGAATATGTTTAAAAAGTCCTGTTGGTCTAGCAATGCCCCATATTATTAGATTCCTATTTTTCCCATTGATTTCTAAATCTATTGAATCCCCAACATCAAAACCATAGTCATCTGCAAAAATGGAACTTATAATTACATGATATCCTTCAAAGGGCCTACCAACAGCAAACTTGCTAAAAGAAATTGGATTTAAGTTTTCTAGCTCCACTAAATCGAATCCTCTTAGTGTGAGAGTTTCCCATTTTGTTTTAGTTTTTAAAGCTTGTCTTTCTGGTAGCTTATATCTTCCAGAGGTCACGATCTCTCCAGCTATATAATTGACACCTTCTACGGGTTCTGTCTTAATTTTAAAGCTATTAGAAGGGGATTGTTCATTGGGATAAATGAGAATATCAGCTTTTCCAGTTTGCTCTCTGAATTGATCTTCATACATATACAACATTGTATTAGACATTCCATTAGATGCAAAGAAAAGCGCAGCAGAAAGAGTAACAGAAAATACTATGATAAATGTCCTGAATTTTTTTTCAATGATACTTTTTAAAATGTATTTCAAAATAATCCTCATAATATCATCCCCACTAGACTAGCTAGACTTATTTAATTAAGTCTTTGTTAAATATTTATTTTAAAACGTTTAATCTTATCTTACCTTCATTATAAATTAAAGTCTATATATTATTTCTGACAAATAAAAAGGACTGCCAAAATTGACAGTCCTAAACTAGATATATTTACATTAACGAATAGTCTTTAATGCATTTGACCAAGGAATAAGTTGGTCTAATTGAGCATTAAGGCTATTTATTTTGCTTTCACCTGGTGTAAATACACCATTTTCATTAAAATCAGTGAATATTGAGAACATGACGTGTTCACGAACATCAGCCATTTGTAGTTCTCCAACTATTTGTCTTAAATGTTCTACAGCTCTAACTCCCATTGCACTTCCATAGCTTACAAATCCAACTGCTTTGTTATTCCATTCTAGGGCAAGATAATCGATTGCGTTTTTTAGAGCTGCTGATGTGGAGTGATTGTATTCAGGTGTTACCATAACAAATCCATCGAATTCAGCAATTTTTGCTGCCCATTTTTTAGTATGTTCATTTGCGTATTGATGATATCCTGCAGGTAGTGATTCGTCTAAAAGTGGTAGATTATAGTCTGCAATATCAATAAGTTCAAATTCAGCATCTTTTCTTTCCTTTGCAACTTCATAATACCATTTTGATACTTGTTCTGCATTTCTTCCCGGTCTTGTACTTCCTATTATTATACCTATCTTTGTCATTTAACTTCCTCCAATATTATATTAATATATGCTTAGTTGTATAAAATTATTAACTTACTATTTGTTAGTGCATCTTAATTCAAATATACCCATATGATTTTTATTCTAACCAAATATTTCAAAAATCATTTATAAATTGATAGATTATTTATTTTTACAAGTTTAATGATATAATAGAAAACATATATTAGAATGGAGTTATGGTATGGATAAGCTGTCAATTATGCATATAGATATGGATGCTTTTTATGCATCGGTTGAAGAACATGATAATCCTAAGCTAAAAGGATATCCTGTTATAGTTGGAGGTAAAAGTAGACACGGAATAGTTACAACAGCAAATTATGAAGCCAGAAAATTTGGAGTACATTCTGCAATGCCAGTTTATATTGCTAAAGAAAAGTGCCCTCATGGGATTTATATACCGCCTAGAATTGAAAGGTATAAAGAAGTATCAGAGCAGATAATGGATATACTCTATGATATTTCAGACATTATAGAGCAGTTATCTGTTGATGAAGCCTATTTAGATATTTCCCATATTGAAATGGACCCTTTGGATATAGCAAAGATGATAAAGCAAAGAGTAATGGAGAAAACTGGATTGACTTTATCTGTAGGCATTTCATATAACAAATTCTTAGCAAAACTTGCGTCAGATTGGGATAAGCCTAATGGTTTAACAGTTATCACTAGAGATATGATACCTAATATTTTGTTATCATTGCCTGTAAAATCTATTTATGGAATAGGAAAAAAATCTTCAAATAAGTTAAACAATATTGGAATATATTCTGTTGAAGATTTAATGAGATTGTCTGAAGATTTTCTTATAGATATGTTTGGTAAGTCTGGTAGTGAAATATATGATAGGATTCGTGGTATTGATAATAGAAAAGTAGATACATCACGAGAAAGAAAGTCAATTGGTTCAGAATCAACCTTTAATGCAAAGGATGATATTGAAGTATTTAAAGCTTATTTGAATGAATTTGCAAATGAAATCTCAAATGCCATGATAAACAAAGGGGTACAAGGGAAGACTATTACTGTAAAAACCAAAGATGAAAACTTTATTCAACATACAAAGAGTAAAACCTTGAATAATTATATTAGCTCTGCTGAAGATATATATACTAATGCATGTAGTTTAATAGATGAAATGGACTTAGATACAAGATTAAGATTAGTAGGATTAACAATGTCAAATTTTATGTCCTTAGATTTAGAGCAACTTTCTTTTTTTGATGACTAAATATTAATTAGGCCTTACAATT
>JAQVYQ010000050.1 GCA_028708575.1 Tissierellia bacterium | reverse complement strand
GGTGTTAATGAAACTAAATATTTTTTAAAAAACACTTGACAAAGGGTAATCGGAGAATGTATAATCTGTTTTAATAATCAAAAAAGCAATTAGAAAGAGAAAAACGTCAATGCTTTAATTAAAGAGAGCTAATGGTGGTGTGAATTAGCATTAAAGTGATGTATAATACTAGCTTTCTAGCATCCTCGCTGAGAAATATAAACATAGGTGAGGACGGGAGCCACCGTTACATGGATACTGGATGATTGTCCAGGATTGAGGCAGAGGAATCTGCGAATTAGGGTGGTAACACGACGATATTCGTCCCTAGTATATCTATATAGAGATATACTAGGGACTTTTTTGTTGTTGACCTACCAGCAATTTGCAGTGGTTTTCTGCAAATTGCTGGTAGGTCACATGCAACAAATTCCCAAATTATGCCAGTGCAACGAGCAAATAATTTGGTGAATTTGACGCATTAAACACCTGGTACAAAGGTTATTCAAGAGAGCAATTACTTAGAAATAAAATTAATAATAGATTTCAGGAGGGATTAAATTGGCAAAAACTATTAACTTTTTTGATACAACTTTAAGAGATGGAGAACAGTCTCCAGGATGTAGTATGAATAAGAAGGAAAAATTACTCTTAGCAAAGCAATTAGAAAAATTAGGGGTGGATGTTATTGAAGCAGGATTTGCTGCTTCTTCAGTAGGAGATTTTGAATCAGTAAACGCAATAGCAAAGGAAATAAAGAATTCCACCGTAGCAGTATTGGCTAGAGCTGTAGAAGACGACATAACTAAAGCTTGGCAAGCAGTTAAAGAAGCATCAAGACCTAGGATTCATACATTCATAGCTACTTCAGATGTTCATATGGAATATAAGCTAAAAATGACTCCAGAAGAGGTCATGGATAAGGCAGAAGAAATGGTAAAGTATGCGGCTAGTCTTTGTCCTGAAGTAGAATTTTCAGCAGAAGATGCAACAAGGAGTAATACAGATTTTCTTGCTGAGTTATTTGATAGAGTTATTCAAGCAGGAGCAAAGATTATTAATATTCCAGATACAGTTGGCTACACAAGTCCTGATGAATTTTATAATTTTATAATGGAAATTAGAAAAAAGTCTAAATATCTAGATTCTGTACAGATTGCAGTCCATTGTCATAATGATCTTGGCCTTGCGGTTGCCAACAGCCTAGCAGCTGTAAAAGCAGGCGCAACACAACTTGAATGCACAATCAATGGTATAGGAGAAAGAGCTGGCAATGCTGCTTTAGAAGAATTAGTAATGATAATGCATACTAGAAAAGATATATACGATGTTGAGATGAACATAGTAACTGAAGAAATTATGAATACTAGTAGGCTTTTAACAAATATTACAGGGGTTTTGGTTCAGCCTAATAAAGCAATTGTGGGAGCTAATGCTTTTGCTCATGAAGCAGGAATACATCAGCATGGAGTTATTAGCAATCGTGAAACTTATGAAATAATGACACCTGAATCTATAGGATTAACAAAGAATAAAATGGTCCTAGGAAAACACTCTGGTAGACACGCTTTTAAAGAAAAAATTGAATCAATGGGATATGAGATTGGTAAAGAGGAGTTAGATAAAGTATTTACAGAGTTTAAGAATCTAGCTGATAAAAAGAAACAAATCTTTGATAAGGATATAGATGCAATACTTACAAATAGAGGAACTAGAGCGGATGATAAGTATAAATTAGTAAGATATGTCATTAACAGCGGAAATACTATAACAACCATAGCATCTGTTGTCTTAGATAAGGAAGGTAATGAAATTGAGGGCATGTCATCAGCAGGTGGACCAGTAGATGCAGCATTTAGTGCTATAGACAAGTGTTTAGATATAGAGGTGGTATTAGAAGACTACTCAATTCAATCAGTAACAGAGGGTACAGATGCTCTTGGATTTGCAGTTGTTAAGCTAAGATATAATGACCACAACTATACAGGAAGAGACACCAGTGTAAATATAGTAGAAGCAAGCATAAGAGCATATTTAAATGCAGTAAATAGTATATTCTTGGACTAATCATTTGTTAGGTGGGTTTTCAACTAATAGGCCCTAGTTCAGATACAAGTGCTAGCAAATTCATGTGAAGGATAGTCATGAAAATAATAAAAAAAATATTTGTAAAGGGGATATAAAAATGGCGATGACAATGACACAAAAAATATTAGCTGCTCATGTAGGGTTACAGGAAGTAGTAGCTGGTCAATTTATAGAAGCAAATTTAGATATGGTATTAGCAAATGATATAACAGGGCCTGTAGCAATTAAAGAATTCGATAAAATGGGGGCAAAGGAAGTCTTCCATAAAGATAAAATAGCTCTTGTACCAGATCATTTTACACCAAATAAAGATATTCAATCAGCAGAGCAAAGCAAAATATTAAGAGAATTTGCTTATAGTCAAGAAATTACAAATTACTTTGAAGTTGGAGAAATGGGAATAGAGCATGCATTATTGCCTGAGAAAGGACTTGTAGTTGCAGGAGATGTAGTAATCGGAGCTGATTCACACACATGCACATATGGAGCATTAGGAGCCTTTTCAACTGGAGTAGGTAGCACAGATATGGCAGGAGGAATGGTTACAGGAAAAGCTTGGTTCAAAGTACCATCTGCAATACAATTTGAACTAATTAACAAACCACAAGAATGGGTAAGTGGAAAGGATATAATTCTTCACATTATTGGAAAGATAGGCGTTGATGGTTCACTTTATAAGTCAATGGAGTTTACAGGACAAGGAATTAAATATCTTTCCATGGATGATAGATTTACAATTTCAAATATGGCAATAGAAGCTGGAGCAAAAAATGGTATCTTCCCTGTAGATGAAGAAACAATCAAATATATAAAAGAGCATTCTACAAAAGAATACAAAGTATTTGAAGCTGATGAAGATGCTGTTTATGATGAAAAATATGTATTAGATTTATCAGAGATTAGACCAACAGTAGCATTTCCCCATTTACCTGAAAACACAAAGACTATCGACCAAGTTGGAGATGTAAGTATTGACCAAGTTGTAATTGGTTCATGTACTAATGGTAGAATTGAAGACTTAAGAGCTGCAGCAAAAGTTTTTGAAGGAAATAAAGTTAAAAAAGGAGTTAGAGCAATTATAATTCCAGCAACTCAAAAAATTTACCTTCAAGCAATTGAAGAAGGACTTGTAAAAATATTTATTGAAGCTGGTGCAATTTTCAGCACACCAACTTGTGGCCCTTGTCTTGGAGGTCATATGGGAATATTAGCTGAAGGGGAAAGATGTGTTTCCACTACTAATAGAAACTTCGTTGGTAGAATGGGTCATACAAAATCAGAAGTCTATCTTGCTAGTCCAGCAGTAGCTGCTGCTTCGGCTATTGCAGGTAAAATATATAATCCTGAGAAGATTGTGGAGGAGAGATAAGATGAAGGCAAAAGGACATGTTTTTAAATATGGAGACAATATTGATACAGATGTAATCATTCCTGCAAGATATTTAAGTACAGGGGATCCTGACCAACTTAAAAAGCATTGTATGGAAGATATTGATAAGGATTTTGTGAACAAAGTAAAAGCAGGAGATATAATAGTTGGACAAAAGAATTTCGGATGTGGTTCCTCAAGGGAACATGCTCCAATAGCTATAAAGGCTTCTGGAGTATCCTGTGTAATAGCTGAAAGCTTTGCAAGAATATTTTACAGAAATTCAATTAATATAGGAATGCCAATTATTGAATGTGCTGAGGCTGCATCAAAGATTGAAAAAGATGATGAAGTGGAAGTAAATTTCAATACAGGTGAGATTAATAATATAACTAAGAATGAGATTTATATAGGACAAAAGTATCCTGAATTTTTACAGAATATTATTCAAAAAGGCGGACTTGTTAATTATATTAATGACAATGTAGGAGGAAAATAATGGACTATAAAATAGCAGTTGTTAAAGGGGATGGAATTGGTCCTGAGGTTGTAGACGGTGCAATAGATATATTAAGTTATATTGGAGAGAAATTTAATCACAAATTCATATACAATGAAGTTCTTGCAGGAGGTTCTGCTTATGATGTATATGGCCAACCACTTCCTAGGGAAACTATAGATGCATGTAAAATAGCTGATGCTGTTCTACTTGGAGCAGTTGGAGGTACAAAATGGGATAGCCTTCCTTCAGACAAAAGACCAGAAAGAGCAATACTAGGTCTTAGAAAGGAATTAGGATTATACGCCAATATAAGGCCTGGAATATTGTTTAATGCATTAAGTGAATCATCTCCCTTGAAATCTGAAGTCTTAGGTGATGGCTTTGATATATGTGTAGTAAGAGAACTTACTGGTGGTATATATTTTGGAGAAAGAGGCATCAAGGAAAATGATTTAGGGAAAAGTGCATACGATATTGAAGAATATAGTGAAATGGAAGTAAGAAGAATTGCAAAAACAGCCTTTGAGTTTGCAATGAAAAGAAATAAGAAAGTAACAAGTGTTGATAAATCAAATGTACTAGAAAGCTCAAGGCTTTGGAGAAAAGTGGTTGAAGAAGTATCCAAGGATTATCCTGAAGTAGAATTAAATCATTTGTATGTAGACAATGCAGCAATGCAAGTGATTAGGGATCCTAAACAGTTTGATATTATACTTACATCTAATCTATTTGGGGATATATTATCAGATGAAATAAGCGTATTAACTGGATCTATTGGGATGCTACCTTCTGCTAGCTTAGGCCAAGGAGGAAAGGGATTATTTGAGCCAATACATGGATCTGCTCCAGACATTGCTGGCCAAGGAAAAGCAAATCCAATAGCAACAATATTATCAGTTGCAATGATGCTTAGAAATTCTTTTAATTTAGGCCAGGAAGCTTCATGCATAGAAGCTGCTGTGAATAGAGCATTAGATGAAGGATATAGAACTTGCGATATTGCAAGAAATGAAGAAAATTCAATAAGCACAAAAGAAATGACAAAGGTTATTAAAAGTTATATATAAATAATAAAAAAATTACATGGTTCCTGTAACTGATTTTTAAAAAAGTATTGACAAAATATAAAAAGACATATAGAATGACATCTATAATTAAAAATCAGAAACATATTTAATAGTTTTGACGGAGAGAAAAATACGAAATTTTTTAACTACAGAGATCTAACAATTATGGTGAGAGTTAGAGTTAAAGGTGTATATAATAATCACTCCAGAGCTGTCAAGGAGAAATGATAAATATCAGAGTAACTAAGACCGGGATTCTTTATATTTAAAGAAGTGCCACCGTTACATGGCTAGGGTTCAAGGACTATCCTTCGACCTGACAAGTCAATTCACGTGAGTGAACTGTAAACTTGGGTGGTACCACGATTATATTCGTCCCTAGTATATCTATATATAGATATACTAGGGACTTTTTTTGTTGGTAGGTCATGCGCAACAAATTCCCAAATTAAAATCATGATAAACATATGGATAATTTCAACATGAATTTACAGATGTAAATATTGATTAAATAAAAGGAAATTTGGTGAATTCGACTGCGGTATATGCCTGGTACAAAAGTTATTTGAGCGAGCAAATAAAATTGCGTAGCGAACTGCTAACCCGATTTGCAGTGATTTCCTAAATCAAGACTATTAAAAACATTCAAAATTATTTAAATCTTAGAAATTATTGAATGATTTAAGGAGGAACCAAATTGTTAAGATTATATAACTTTATTGAAGCCAAAGAAAAATTAGGAACAGTATTAAATAAAACTAAGTTGATCCATAGTGATGTGTTCTCAAATGAATCAGGTAATGATATTTATATCAAACCAGAAAACATGCAAAGAACAGGATCCTTTAAAATTAGAGGGGCTTTTAATAAGATTTCAAAACTAACTGAAGAAGAAAAAGCAAGAGGAGTTATTACTTCCTCAGCTGGAAATCACGCACAAGGGGTTGCCTTTGCAGCTCAGAAACTTGGCATAAAATCAGTAATTGTAATGCCTAAGCATACGCCTTTAATTAAGGTTGAAGCAACAAGGAAATATGGTGCTGAAGTGGTTCTTGAAGGAGAAGCTTATGATGATGCATATGCTAAGGCATTAGAGTTACAAAAGGAATATGGATATGTCTTCGTACATCCTTTTGATGATGAAGATGTAATAGAAGGGCAAGGTAGTATAGCACTAGAAGTACTACAAGAATTACCAGATACAGAAATAATATTAGTTCCAGTTGGTGGTGGCGGATTGATTTCAGGTGTTGCAGCAGCAGCAAAGCTTATGAACCCACAAATCAAAATCATTGGAGTAGAACCTGAAGGTGCAGCAAGTGCATTAGCTTCATTAGGAAATGGCAAAGTAGTGGGCTTAGATGAAGTCAATACTATAGCTGATGGAACTGCAGTAAAGATGATTGGAGACATTACTTTTAACTACATTCAGGATTATGTTGATGAAATAATAACAGTGTCAGATTATGAGTTAATGGAAGCATTTTTATTATTAGTAGAAAAACATAAACTGGTAGCAGAAAACTCCGGAATTCTTTCTTTAGCTGGCTTAAAGAGATTAAAGGAGAAAAACAAGAAAGTAGTATCCATTGTAAGTGGTGGCAATATTGATGTATTGACGATTTCATCTATGATAAACAAAGGATTGGTTCAAAGAGGAAGAATATTCTGCTTTTCAGTAAATTTACCTGATAAGCCAGGCCAACTTCTTCAAGTATCAGAAATATTATCTAGATTAAATGCTAATGTAATAAAACTGGATCACAATCAATTTAAGAATCTGGATAGATTTCATGATGTTGAACTTCAGATGACAGCTGAAACCAATGGAGAAGATCATATAAATAGAATAACTGAAGAATTAAGTAAGGAAGGTTTTAAAGTAGTAAGATTAAACTCTCACTGATTATTAATGGAGGTGGCTAAATATGGAGAATAGAATGGTTAATGGTTCTTGGGTATTGCTTGAAAGTCTATATAGATTGGGAATAGATACTGTTTTTGGATATCCAGGCGGCACTGTAATTCCCATATATGATGAAATATATAAATATAAAAAAATAAAACACTATTTTTCTAGACATGAACAAGGATCAGCTCATGAAGCAGATGGATTTGCCAGAGCAACTGGCAAGATAGGAGTTTGCTTAGCAACTTCAGGACCAGGGGCTACTAACCTAGTTACTGGAATTATGACGGCCCATATGGATTCTGTTCCTTTATTGGCCATAACAGGCCAAGTTGGAACATCATCTTTAGGAAAGGACTCCTTTCAAGAAAGTGATATAGTTGGCATTACTGTACCTATAACAAAGACTAATTATCTTGTAACGGATATAAGAGATTTGCCAAGAATAATTAAAGAAGCATATTTTATAGCAACTACAGGTAGACCAGGGCCAGTATTGGTAGATATACCTAAAGACGTTCAAAATTCTGAAATATCATTTAAAGAATTTGAAAGCCTTCATTCAGTGGCAATAAAATTACCTGGATATGAACCTACTTATCATGGACATCCAAGACAAATCAAGAAAGCTTTAGATGCTATAAGGAATGCTAAGAGGCCATTAATCATTGCAGGTGCAGGAATATTAAAGGCTGGTGCAGCTAAGATGTTATTGGAAATTGCAGAAAGAACTAATATTCCAGTAACTACCACACTATTAGGTTTAGGAGTTTTTCCAAGTAATCATGAGCTATCATTAGGAATGATAGGAATGCATGGAACAGTTGCATCAAATTATGCTACTGAAGAGGCTGATTTAGTCATAGCTGCAGGAATTAGATTTGATGATAGAATTACAGGAGATCCAGAAAAATTCTGTAAAAATGCAAAAATAATTCATATAGATATTGATCCAGCTGAAATAGGAAAGAACAAGTTAATTAATATACCAATCGTTGGAGATTTAAGGAATGTATTATTTGAATTCAATAAAAGACTGGATCAAATGGAACATAAAGACTGGGTGGAGACTGTTAAGGGATGGAAAAAAGAATACCCAATAAGTTATGGTGAAAGTAAAGAAGGAAGATTGATGCCACAAGAAGTATTATCTAAGTTAGATAAGATTTTAAATGGTAATGCAATTGTGGTTTCAGATGTTGGCCAACATCAAATGTGGACTGCTCAATATATTTCCTTTAATAAACCCAATTCATTTTTAACATCCGGTGGGTCGGGGACTATGGGATATGGTCTTCCAGCTGCTATAGGAGCTCAAATTGGTAGACCAGAAGAAAAAGTAGTGGCAATTGTTGGAGATGGCGGATTTCAGATGACCTTTCAGGAACTTATGTTAATAAAACAATATAATCTTCCTATTAAAATTGTAATAATCAATAATTCATATTTAGGTATGGTAAGGCAATGGCAGGAAATATTTAATGAAAAGAGATATTCTTTTGTTGACTTAAGTATAAATCCTGATTTTAATAAAATAGCTGAAGCCTATGGTATAAACTCAATGACCATAGATACAAAAGAAAAGCTTGAGAATGAATTAAGACCAGCTCTAGAAAGTGATGGAGCAATAGTGATTAATTGCATAGTAGAAAAGGAAGCTAATGTACTTCCAATGATTCCAGCTGGCACCAGTGTATCTGAAATGGTAGGTAAGAGAGGTGTAATTGAAAATGAATAAGACATATGAAATCTTAATAATCACTAAAAATACAAATGGAATTGTTGCAAGAATAATGTCTCTATTCAATAGAAGAGGTTATTTTGTCAAAAAGATGACTGCAGGAATGACAAATATAGCTGATCATGCAAGACTTACATTAACCGTTGAAGGTGACGAAGTTTCCTTGGATCAGATACAAAAGCAAGTATATAAGATAATAGATGTAGTTAAAGTAAAGGTTTTTCCTGAGGATGGAGTTATTAGAAGAGAATTAATGCTAATTAAAGTAAAAGCTAATAGCGAAACTAGGCCACAGATAATTCAAATAGCAGATATTTATAGAGGAAATATTTTAGATGTAGGCCCTGAATCACTAGTAATTTCAATTACAGGTGATGAGGATAAATTAAAAGGTTTTATTATCATGATGGATAATTTTGAAATCCTTGAAATTGCAAAGACAGGTGTCATTGCAATGAGCAGAGGAGAAAAAATGTAAGTAACTGTTTTAAATAAATAAATTAAATTAAAAGGAGAGATATTAATGGCAAAGATGTATTATGAACAAGATTGTAATTTAGAATTATTAAATGGTAAGAAGGTAGCAATTATAGGTTTTGGTAGCCAAGGGCATGCTCACGCATTGAACCTTCATGAATCAGGTGTAGATGTTACAGTTGGTCTATATGAAGGAAGTAAATCATGGCCAAAAGCTGTAGAAGGTGGTTTAAAAGTAGCCACTGCTAGTGAAGCTGCAGCATGGGCAGATATTATTATGATACTAATAAATGATGAGAAACAAGTTGGGTTATATGAAAATGATATTAAGAAAAACTTAACTCCAGGTAAATACTTAGCATTTGCTCATGGATTCAATATCCATTATGGTCAAGTAGTACCACCTAAAGATGTTAATGTATTTATGATAGCTCCAAAGGGTCCAGGACACACAGTTAGAAGTCAATACCAAGAAGGTAAAGGGGTACCATGTTTAATAGCAGTATATCAAGATGTAACTGGCAATACACATGATATCGGTCTTGCATATGCAGCTGGAATTGGGGGAGCAAGAGCAGGAGTATTAGATACTACTTTCAGGGAAGAAACTGAAACAGATCTTTTTGGAGAACAAGCTGTTCTTTGTGGTGGAGTTACAGAACTTATGAAGGTTGGGTTTGAGGTATTAGTTGAAGCTGGCTACGAGCCTGAAAGTGCATATTTTGAATGTGTTCATGAAATGAAATTAATTGTTGATATGATAAATCAAGGTGGATTTAACTATATGAGATATTCTATCTCTGATACAGCAGAATATGGAGATTATTCAGTAGGTAAGAGAATTATAACTGAAGATACAAAAAATGAAATGAGAAAAGTATTAGGTGAAGTTCAAGATGGTACTTTTGCCAGGAACTGGTTACTTGAAAACCAAGTAAATAGACCTAATTTCAATGCAAGAAGAAGAATGGAAGCAGAACATCCAGTAGAAGTTGTAGGAAAAAAGCTAAGAGGTATGATGAGCTGGTTAAAGAAGAAATAATCCTTGATAGAAAGGTAGGATAAAATGAGAAGTGATAACATTAAAAAAGGCCTAGCTAAGGCTCCTCATAGATCTTTGATGAAGGCCCTTGGTCTTACAAATGAAGAAATGGAAAGGCCATTAATAGGGATTGTAAATTCCTTTAATGAAATAGTACCTGGACATACACATCTTAATAGTATTGTAGAAGCCGCTAAAAAAGGGGTTATAATGGCAGGAGGAACTCCTTTGGAGTTCCCTACCATAGCTGTATGTGATGGTATTGCCATGAATCATGAAGGCATGAAGTATTCCTTAGTTAGTAGGGAAATCATAGCTGATAGTATAGAAATAGTAACTAGGGCTCATGGATTAGATGGTTTAGTTATGGTACCTAATTGTGACAAAGTTGTACCAGGCATGATGATGGCAGCAGCAAGAATTGATATACCAACTATTATTATAAGTGGTGGACCAATGTTAGCTGGCAAAGTAAATGGACAAAAAATTGATTTGAGTACTATGTTTGAAGCAGTAGGAGCTGTTCAAGCAGGGAAGATGACTAATGAAGAACTAGACTTATATGAAGATAATGCTTGCCCAAGCTGCGGCTCTTGTTCTGGAATGTTTACAGCAAATTCTATGAATTGTATGACAGAAGCTTTAGGTCTTGCTTTACCAGGCAATGGCACCATACCTGCAGTATATAGTGAGAGAATTAGACTTGCTAAACTTTCTGGAATGAAAGTCATGGAACTTGTTAAAGATAATATAAGCCCAAGTCAAATACTAACTGATAAAGCTTTTGAAAATGCTCTAACTGTAGATATGGCTTTAGGTTGTTCAACAAATACAGTCCTACATCTACTTGCAATAGCACATGAAGCTAATGTAGAAATGAACTTAGAAAAAATTAATGATATGAGTAAGAGAGTTCCAAATCTTTGTAGATTAAGACCAGCAGGCCCTAATCATATAGAAGATCTTAATGCAGCTGGAGGAATTGCTGCTGTTATGAATGAGCTTTCCAAAAAAGACTTATTACACTTAGATATTCAAAATGTATCAAACAAACAATTAGGTGATGTAATTAAAGGTCATCAAATATTAGACAACAATATCATTGCATCAATAGAAAAACCATATAGCCAAACAGGTGGAATAGCAATATTAAAAGGAAATCTTGCTCCAGATGGTGCAGTTGTTAAAAGATCAGCTGTAGCTGAAGAAATGTTAAAACATAGTGGACCTGCAAGGGTGTTTGATGGAGAAGATGCAGCTGTTGAAGCAATTATGACTGGCAGCATAAAGAAAGGCCAAGTTCTAGTTATAAGATACGAAGGACCAAAGGGTGGACCTGGTATGAGAGAAATGCTTACTCCTACCTCAGCACTAGCTGGTATGGGACTTGATAAGGATGTAGCACTTATAACTGATGGAAGGTTCTCTGGGGCTACTAAGGGAGCATCCATAGGCCATGTTTCTCCTGAAGCTGCTTTAGGTGGACCTATTGCATTTGTTCAAGATGGAGATACTATAGAAATAGATATGATAGACGGTAAATTAAATGTGTTAGTAGATGATGAAGTGCTTAATAGACGTAAGAATGATTGGCAACCAAGAAAACAAGAATTAAAAGGTTATTTAGCAAAATATGAGAAGATGGTAACATCAGCGTCCACAGGAGCTATTTTAATACCATAAGTTTGTTAATGAAATGATGTGAGGTGATATATGATGAATGAATCTTATGTATTTTATCAAGGAAAAATAGTAGATGAAAGCCAAGTTACTATAGATATAAGATGTAAGGCTTTTAATTATGGTCTAGGTTGTTTTGAAGGAATAAGAGCATATTGGGATGAAGAAAAACAACAATTATATGGATTTAGATTAAAAGAGCATTATGAAAGACTTTTGCAGTCCTGCAAAGCTTTGTATATGGATATTCCTTATACAGCTGAGGAATTATGTAATTGGACTGTAGAATTATTAAAGAAAAATAATTTTAAAACTACAACATATATAAGACCAATCGTATATAAAGGTTCAACAGAACTAACTCCTACTTTATATAAGGATAATGACAATAGAGTATTAATATATTGTCAACCTCTTGGTAAGTATGTAGGCAGTAACGCCTTACGTACAGCAGTATCAAGTTGGACAAGAATATCAGATAATATGCTTCCACCAAGAACAAAAGCTACTGCTGCATATCTTAATTCAGCTTTAGCATCTCTTGAAGTCCTTCAAAATGGATTTGATGAAGCCATATTTTTAACACAACAAGGTAATGTATGTGAAGGACCTGGAGAAAATATATTTTTAGTGAAAAATGGTAAACTTATTACACCTCCAGTATCAGACCATATACTAGAAGGGATTACTAGGAATGTAGTAATTGAGCTAGCTAAAAATGAACTTAATATGGAAGTAGTTGAAAGAAGTGTTGCCAGAACAGAGCTTTATAATTCTGATGAAGTTTTCTTCAGTGGAACTGCTATGGAAGTAACTTCTGTAGTAGAAGTAGATAGAAGAATTGTTGGTTCAGGAGAAGAAGGCCAAGTGTGCAAGAAATTTAAGGAGCTTTTCTTTGATATAACTAAAGCTAACAATCCAAAATATAGGCATTATTGTACACCGGTTTATTAATAGCTAATAGGGAACCTACCCCTTTAGCCTTTGAAAAAATGTTAAACAACTTGTAAAATACATTATTATATAAAAACAAAGAAAAACCCTGAAATTTCACGAAATTTTCAGGGTTTTATATTTGCTAGAATTCGTATATTTCTCCGATTTCCATGATCTTTGTTTGGCATGTAATATTCTTTTCCGCAAATTCCTTTGGATCGGCTTTTATTACTGGGAAGGTGTCGTAATGCATTGGGATAGCAAGCTTTGGTTTTACGAAGTCTACAGCCCTAATAGCATCTTCTATGTCCATTGTAAAGTTCCCTCCAATAGGAAACATAGCCACATCAATATTTTCAACTTCTAATAATTTCATATCCATTGTAAGTCCTGTATCCCCAGCGTGATATATTTTTTTGCCATTTATTTCAATTACGAATCCGCAAGGATTGCCGCCATCAACAGTGCCATTCTCAGTGGTTATAGCAGAACCATGCAGTGCAGGAGTTAGTTTTACTACTCCAAAATCAAATGTATGTCTTCCTCCTATATGCATTGAGTGAGTTTTAAGACCTTGCTCTTTAAGATAATTTGATATTTCTGCATTGCTTATAACTAATACATCATTGCTTTCTGCTAGTTTTAGTGTATCACCTAGGTGGTCTCCATGGCCATGAGTTACAAATATATGGGTTAGACCAGTGATTTCATCTACATTTATATTAGAAAGTGAATTGCCACTAATATATGGGTCTATGATTCCTTTAAAGTCACCCTCCTCTAATATAAAAGCAGAATGCCCTAGATAAGTTATCCTCATATTAAGTCTCCTTTCTTCTTGGTCATTTTTAATTTATCTAATGCTTAATATACCCTAAATAACAGTTAATAGTTATATTCCCAAATTCAATGCTTTAGATAAAGGTAGAGTGCTACCTTTTACAGATAAATTTAATGTGTTTAAAGTCATAACAGCCATTTGTCCACGAGTTAATTGTGAATCTGGATTTAAGTCTAAGTCTTTCATAATTCCAAGATTATCAGATATATCAGGTACTGTATCCCAAAGTTCCGACTCCTCTTCATAGCC
>JAQVYQ010000049.1 GCA_028708575.1 Tissierellia bacterium | reverse complement strand
TTTGTTACTATCCCTTTGTTTTATGTGCAGTAATAATCGTATAACTATAAGAGTTTATAGTTATTACAAAATCATCAATAGTTACATAATAATTTTTACCTTGTTTTAATATAGAAGAATTGGGGAGTTTGATTTTATCTTTACACCACTCCACCACATCTTTTGTATCCAATCCTAAATTTCTTTTTATTCTGTCAATGCCCATTTTAGTGGTATGGATCTTATCTAAATTTGAAAGTAAAATCTCATCATCATTCATAATATCAAATCTCTTTCTATATTGGGATTTGCCTAGACCAAGATTATGTACAATTTCTGCGGTGATGTAATATTTAGATTGTCAATTCACTGCCTGCTTGAAGATAATCTATATTTTCACCTATCATTGCTTTTAATTGCTTATATGGTTCTATACCCGTACAATGGCAAGTATAATATTTTGCTTTTGTATATAACAAGTATTTGCTTATTTTATCTATATTGTCAAAAGTCTCATTTCCACCAGAGGGACTGGATAAATGAAATCCACCTATCACATAATCAGGCATATGACCTTTTAAGTCATGGAAATGTTCAAGTATATTTATGATACCATTATGAGCACACCCTGTTACTAAAAGAGTCTCTCCACCTTCCTCTATTATAAGGTTCTGTTCATGATTAAATGTATCGTCTACCATTTGCCCATTCTCCTCAGCTAGCAAACCTCTATTTGATCTTGGACACGGCTCTTTTTGAACGATATTTGAAAATACTTGAATCCCTTTACTGATAGTAAATATGTCTGATGTTAGTATAATTTGTTTGTTTTGTTTCAGACCTTCATCAAGACCGATATAATCTAATTTATTGTTAGAACGCAAAGCATAGTGCTTCTCAAAAGCCAGGTGATGTAAAAACACCTTGGCTTTTGTGTTTTCTTGTAAAAATGTTTTTAGTCCACCACCATGATCATAATGTCCATGTGAGATAATAAGATAATCAATTTCATCAATATTTACGCCAAGCTTTTTAGCATTTTGAAGAAATAAATTACTTGCACCCACATCAAACAATATTTTATGTTCCTTTGTTTCTATATATAAGCTAAGGCCATGCTCGCTGCCATAGTCTCTTGAAATAGATGTATTTTCCGTTAAAGTTTTAATAATCATAATTCTAACCACCACTTTCTTAAAAAAGCAGTTCCATTACCTTTCCATAGACCTCTTTAGCTGCAACCCCTGATGTACAGTCTATGTCTACAATGGTCTGCCCGTTATTAATAGCTTTTACTGCATCCGAGTCAAATGGAATTTTGCCAATAAAGGGCAGCCCCTGTTCTTTACAAAATTCTTCTATTTTCTCTGTATTTTCTATGTTAGTGTCAAACTTGTTTATACATACTACCGCTTGAGTTCCGCCGCCTTGATTCTTGCACCTCCTGTACTTGATACTGCACTATTTTCTAAAAATGTGCTTTCTTTTTTTAAATTTGTGTAATCAGCTTATAAAATCAGTCATCTTGATTCTCATTAACTCCGAATTGCCTACCATGTCTATGACATCCATGACCACATCCATTTCCTAAACCATCACAAAGCCGATATTTGCCTCCTTCAATCATCAATACTTTACCATTTACCAACGATTCAGCTAGCTTTCTTCTGGCTTCTATATATATTCCCTGAACTGTAGTACGGGCAATATTCATTTGTTTTGCACACTCTTCTTGATTAAATCCCTTTAAGTCGATAAGTCTTATGGTTTCATATTCATCAACTGTCATATTTACAAATTCCTGATCTCCCAACGTTAAATCAAGAGGGCCAAATTTATTACTTTCTGGTAGACAGCATACTTTTCTCCGTTTCATTGGTCTTGGCATAATCTTTTACCTCATTTCTAACCAGAAATAACCAGAAGGTCCTCCGGTTAACTCTGGTATTCATTATATTCTCTCTAATTGTTTATCAAGCCTCTAGGCGGATTTGACATAATTCTTTTTGTTCTTACTATTTGTAGACCAAAAAAGATAAGTGGAGTCCACTTATCTTTTTTGTGCTATTAAGCTATATATAGGTATCAGTGGCAATTAATTTCAATTACTAAACACCATAGCAAGGATTAACTCATATAAAAAACGATGGACAACCCTATATCATTATAAATTGTAGTATGCGTTAATAAGCTCAACTGTCTTTCCTGCGCAGTCTGCAGCTACACCAGCACATCTAGCTTTCCTTTCAGGGTCTCCCATAGCATAGCCTGAAACTTCCATAAACTCTCCTACAGAATCTATACAGTTAACTGATTTAGATGTAACAGTCTTGTTTTCCACTTCAGGTTGATAAATAGGAAGCTCTGTACTTGTATACCATTTGAAAAGTTCTGCAGTAATTGTTGCAGCATCTTCTGGTGGCACTGCTAGTCCAATAGCTGTAGCAGCTCCGCCAAGAGATCCGCATAAAGAAGCAGCACCATATCCGCCTGCACCATTAGCAAAAGCGTCTATTGGTATCTGAGACCAAGGATATCCTGCATTGTCAGCTAGCTGTCCTACAATACCGTCAATTACAGCTCTACAACAGCCACCCTTATTGAAAAAAGAAGCATAAGCTCTCTCCATGGTAGTTGCAGGATCTAACTTTTGATATGGAAAAGGATACTCTGGAGCATCTTCGCTAGCAGCCAAATACTGATACTGTAGCACTTCTTTAGTAGGTAGTTCTGCTGATTTTTGTGCGCATCCTGTAATAAATGTTGGAATCACGGAAACCATAGCTACACCCGCAGCTGCCTTGCTTGCTGTTTTTAATACCTCTCTTCTTGTGTAATACTTTTCATGTTGTTTTGTTTCGCTCATTTTTTCTTCTCCTTTTGTAATTATTATTGTATTTCTCGCATTCTGTTATAAGGAAACTTTGGAATATGTAATTATTTAGAGTTTAAGATCTTGGCCAAAGGATTCCCAACAAAAATAATACTTTTGTTAATTACTTAACTAATTCAACTATACTCCTTATAAAGGATATATGTCAATAACTATTATTTGAATTTTAAAAATATTATTCAACCCTGACCATTTTATTAAAATTTAGAGAATATTAAAAGCCTATAAAACTTGTGCTCCCACATGATTTCCAAAACAATATTGAATATATTGACTTCTATTTCTATCAAAATTAAAACCTTGCTTTTCAAATTCTTCTAAAATATATTTGTCTATGCCGTAAGGACTTTTAAGCTTATCGATTAGTTCCTTACTTAGAGTAAGACTATATTCATCCATTATAACAATGAACTCATTATTAATTTTATCAAGTCTTACTCCATTTTCGATTTCTTTAAATTCTCTGTTTAAAGCTGATACAACCACCTCAATGAAATCTTCTCCTGCCATATTTTTTGACATATAGCCTCTTATAAAACCTGTTGTATTCACATAATCATCTCCTAGTATAATATTTTTGTAAATAAAAAAACTTCTCATCATAAAATAAGAAGTTCTGAAATCACTATATTTTCACCTCCTTATCGAATTCTTAGTTGGACCACCTTGCATATTGCAGGTTGGTATAGGGTCATAGAGCTAAATCTCTACCCTAACTCTTGATACTTTGGTGTTTATTAAGTTTTATAAATATATTATATATTATTATGATTTCCATATCATCAAACATTAAGAATAGAATTTCTCACATTCTATGTTTTTGAATTAAATCTATTTATTGTCTTTTATTAATGAGATTTTCTATTTTATCAGCTGCCAATCTATAACCTCCAGCTCTATGAAAACCTTTTGATATTTCTTCTGCTGATTGCTTATATAGGTGGTTGTCCAGCACTTCCTGTATTGCTTCTTTAATTTTTTCTGGAGAATCCTCTTGCAAATATACACCTGCACCCAATTCATTTACTCGATAGGCAACACCACCCTGCTCCGTTGTTTGAGGAAACATAACCAATGGCACCTTATAATAAAGTGCTTCATTGACACTATTCATTCCACAATGGGTTAAAAATGCATCTACCTGCTGTAGCACCTCAATTTGGTTTACACTTTTGGCTATTGTAAAATTCTGAGGCAGATCTCCTAACTTTTCTATATCAATAAATTCACCTACAGACATGATAACGTCAAAGTCAGAATCTTTTAGTGCAACTATACATTTTCTATAAAAATCTTCCATTAAATTATTTACTGTACCCATAGAGATATAAATCGTTCTCCTTTGTGGTTTTATAACCTGGTAATCTAATGTTCTTATGGAGGGACCAACAAAGGTATATTTATCTGAAAATGTGTCAGAGCATGGCTGGAATTCAGGTGATGTATATACAATGGTATTAGTATCATTATCGTTTTGCAGAATAGATAGAACATTTTTCACTGGATAACCCTTTACTTGTAATTTTTTAATTAACTTATTTGCCTTTGGTATAGAAAATAGCATTGTAAATAATTGAGTAATATTTTGTTTCATAATTTTAGCAGAATAACGGTTAAATGCAAAGGTAGTAGTGGAAGAAATAAATGGTACAGATAGCTTATAGGCAGCAAGTTTACCCCATATTGCCACGGAATCTGCTACAATACAATCTGGTTCCCACTTGGACAATTCATCTATAATCGTGTCATCCATTGCTAATGTTGTTTTTACTAATATCTCAGTGGAAAATACAATATCTTTACCAATTCGTTTTCCGTCTTGTGGGGTTAGATTCATTTGATTGTCGTAAGAATCACAGGAGATATATTCAGCACCTGTTGCTTGTATTTTTTCTTTTAGACTATCATATGAATAATATCGAACCTCATTCCCGCGCCTTACCAATTCTTTTACTACTGCCAGGGTAGGATTTGTATGTCCATGTGCAGGAATACAAAAAAAAGCAATTTTACTCATTTTCAATTTCCTCCCTCATTGCTTTTATTGACTTTGCAAATGTTATGGAATCTGCTTCTGCGTGCTCAGGATATAATTCTTTAGATTTTCCTGAAAAGATAGCATCAGCAATTTGATTAAAAGTATCAAACTTCTCTATTGCAATTCCTCTTTCTGCATCTGCAAGTACGATAAGTGTATCCCCAGGAGAAATATCAAACATGTCCCTTACTTCCTTAGGTATTACAATCTGTCCTTTAGGGCCAACTTTAGCTGGACCAATATACTTTTCGCCTTTTAATTTCCCTTTCAAATTTTCACCACCAAACATTATAATGTATTACTTGTATAACTTATTATACTTTTCTATCTTTATCTAGTCAACAGAAAACTATTCAAAAATCAGCTTTAAACCTACTATAATAAAAAAATTCCCTTGAACTCATCATTCAAAGGAATATAAAACAATATTCAATTTTTTAAACGATTTCAAGGTTTGTATTTGGGATCACTCATAGAAAATTCAATTTCACCTTTGAAATTGGTAAGGATAGCATCTGTAATACCATTTTTCTTAAGATGATTATATAAATTATCGTGCAGCAGGACGCGAATATCATCATAGTCTGAATAATGATTGAAAATTTCATCTGCAAGTCCTTTGATTTGTTTTCCTGATACTGGAAAAGTGCAATATCCCCTAATGGATGGACCAAATTCCGATCCGTCTCGTGCTTGCTCGTATTTTTCCAGCTTATACCTGCCGTTATCATCTTTCCGATATGTAATTGCTGCTGGAATGATGCTGCCTCCTTCTTGTGATAAAGTATTCTCATAAAGCTTATACCGTGCACTATAAGTGGTCACGAAAACCTTTAACATATCTTCTTCCTCATAGTATCCAAATACCTTTGGGGCAACAATTATAAAACCCCCTCTATTATTAGACGCTGAATCCATCTCTATTTCAGTATCATAGACAAGTTTTTCAATTGAGTCCTGACCGTCATACTCAAAATGAGGAAGTCTAATTTCCTGGCGAATGGACAGGGCATCGTACCATTCCTGTGGAGATAGTGATTGGTCGGTTACGTTATTACGGTTTCCTAAAAGCTCCTTGCACAAGCTCATCATTATTTGTCCACGCAAACCTTCTGCATTGCCGACTTCAAACTGTGTCAGCATATATTGTAAAGCTTCTTCGCCCCCATACTTAAAGAAGTAATGATATTCTTTCTCATGAGCATTGATATAATCCTGCGGATTGGAAGATGTTTTTGGTGACGACATGATAATATCCAGTTTGCTTTCAACTATAAATCCAATTTCTTCTTTCATCTGCTTATTTCCAACATCTGTGAAAATAGTAATAATTTCTTTCATAGTATTAAAGGAAATTTTATTGATATGATCATAGGGTTTATCAATATAATAGTTCTCATTCTCCGAATAGAGAAAATAGGAATTGTAAGTTTCATCTCCACTCATTTCAATCCGAATATAATCACTAACAGGAGGAATATCGTTCTGAGTTGAATCTAAAAATAGGGATGAGCGATACTTTTCACCATTTTGCATAAGGACCGCCATCCGCATTATTGTTTTATGGTCGCTAATAGTAACAGACGTATCATCACTGCCATTTTCATGCTCTGTAAATGTTATACTCTGAACCAAGGGGTAGCCCATTTCAGCCATAGCCGACAAAGCTGAATAATCTTCTTCAGGAATTTTATAATATCGGTATTGGTTTTGATATAGGGTCATGGCAATGGTAGGTTTTGATTTGAAAAACCGAATTTCATTACCTGTTTTATCATCCACATGAATAGTCATAGATGGAGAAAGCTCATAAGGTGAAGAAACAATTTTTCTTTTCCAATCATTTTCAGCTACATCCAGCCATTTTGCAAGTTCTATACCGGAAACAAAAGCATTGCCATAATCAGTGGACTCAATCTTTATCTTTTCCTGTTCTCCAATTGTAGACAGCATACTATTAGGATTAAGAAACGATAAATCCGGTTCGCTGCTTGTAGGATTTGATAGTAGTCCAATTCCAACGCTGATAACGATAATTACTGAAGCAATTACCACCCAAAAAACTGGCTTCTTATAATTCAAAACATTCTTAATACGCGCCTTTACATGACTTTCGCCAAATGCTAAAGGATTGGATGCAAAAAGTCCGTTGCTTTTTACTGAGAGTGTAAGCAGAGAATTGGAATAACCGCATTTAGCATCATAACTCATCTTTTGTAGAACACTTTCATCACAGGACATTTCCATGTCTCGACTCATGAGTGCAAAAGACAACCACATAAGGGGATTAAACCAGTGGAGAATTAGGGCGAAAAATGCAACGGGCTTAATAAGATAGTCCTTTCTTCGTATGTGTGTACGTTCGTGCTCCAATATATAGGAGAGATTGGCTTCTCTAACACCAACAGGAAGGTATATTTTCGGGTGAATAAACCCACATACAAACGCTGTACCAATTCGATCAGACTCGTAAACATTATCATTAACCAGAGTAGCAGTTAGAAGCTTTCTCTTAATTTTTATATATGAGAGTATACTGTAGAAAAGCAAGATAACAATTCCTGCAATCCAAATAAAGCTTAAAAGATCCAGCCATATTTGCATAGGGTTTGCACTTGCAATTGGCGTAGCTTGAGGCAAATATGTATTAACAGCACTGTCTAAGTTATCGATGCCAGATTGAACAGTTGGTGTTTGAATAAAACCTATATCATTAGGCACATATTCCAGCAGCCCCCCATTGTTGAGAGAATTCATATTCAGAAGTCCAAAAAAGCTAAAGTCTGTAAAAAAAGTTAAGGGGCAGA
The DNA here is from genome assembly GCA_028708575.1 of Tissierellia bacterium. GTDB lineage: Bacteria > Bacillota > Clostridia > Tissierellales > Tissierellaceae > UBA3583. Next base: position 6,443 of record JAQVYQ010000049.1, on the reverse strand, counting down.
TGAGGCGAAATAAAACTACAGACCATAAGGCATAAGAAAATATTTTCGGAGCTTTCCTTAGAATTATACGAACAAGAATAAGGCAGATAGCTACATAGGATGCAGTTATGCTCATGTTTAGAATTGTTATAAACATACCTTGTAGGTTAATCATTTTATCGCCTCCTCAATAATCTGCTTTAGCTCCTCAGCTTCCTTTTCGGTAATCTTTCGTTGGCCAAGAAAAGAGGTTAGAAATTTGGGAAGAGAACCGTCGAATGATTTTTCTATTACTGTATTGCTCTCGTACTTTTGCACATCCTCCTGTTTGACAAGTGCGGTTACCACTGTATCCTGATTTTGCAGTATTCCGCGATTACATAGCTTTTTTAACACTGTATAAGAAGTAGATTTCTTCCATCCTAATTTGTCAGCACACAGTCGTACAAGCTCTGTGGAATTGATTGGCTCGTATTCCCAGATAAGACTTGTGAATTTAAATTCAGCGTCATGCAGTTTGAATTCTTCCATATACTTAACCTCCTAAGGTCTACTTGGATAAACCATAATTTAAGTCTATCATGATAGACCTCATTCGTCAATAATTTTTTTCGACAATGTATTACAGTATAAATTGCAAGTTTAAGTGTCGCTATTTTTCTCACTTTTAAAATCCAGTATAATATTCAAATAAAAGGAGAAAAAAATAACCTTGATATTTTATCAATCAAGATTATTTTTTGATTTTAGTATAAGATGGATTAATGTGGTATTGGTCCTATCCAATACCATTGATAACCCTCATATACACCATTTACCATACATCATAAATATCACCTTTTAATAGCCTTTATAAATTAGTTTTTCGTAAGTGTGAACCAATTTAATTAGTTTGTTCTTAATCATAATAAATGTTTGGCTTTGTGGGTAAAACCTCATTAATATACATACTGCATGGTAGACAAACATTTTTATTAAAATAGTATTAAATGGAAGCGTGGGATAATTGCTTGTTTATATTTATTTAACTTATTCCCATAGATAACTTGTCATTGTTAGTGAACCAAGTTCACAGGATTTGTTAAAGACGCTAACTTTGTCTTCTTCATCTGATGCACCAATTGTATATAATAAAGGATAAAAATGGTCTGGACTTGGTACTGCAAGCTTCGCAATCTCGCCTAGTTCATTATATTTTATAATATTATTATGGTTTTTTGTTTCAATATTTTCATGTATATAATCATCAAACTCATAAGCCCAATCAAAGCCTTTACTCCCCTTATGCCAATCAACTAACCTTAAGTTATGAACTACATTACCCGTACCAAATATAAGAACTCCCTTTTCCCTTAAAGGTCTTAGTTCTTTCCCTATTTTGTAATGTGTTTCTGGTGGAGCATTAGCATCTATACTAATTTGAAAAACTGGGATATCTCTATTAGGATACATATGAACTAATACTGACCATGTTCCATGATCAATTCCCCAAGAGTTGTCATATTCTGTTTCCTTTGAAATTAAATCCTTTGAGACTTTAGCTATATTAGGTGACCCTGGCGAATTATATATAACTTCATATAGTTCCTTTGGAAAACCATACATATCATATATAGTTTTAGGTTCTTCTTCATTCATAACTTTGGTCCCTTTTGTAAACCAGTGGGCTGATATAGACAATATAGCCTCAGGTTTTGGTATCTTTTCTGCTATACTTCTCCAAGTTCTAGAATATTCGTTGTCTTCAATAGCATTCATCGGTGATCCATGTCCTATAAAGAGAACTGGCATCTTTGTCATATATCTCACTTTCCTTTCAAATTAAATATAAGCATATTAATACGAATTACACATAATCAATGAAACAGATTATTTAGCTATTCATTAATAGAATAATCTACCGCTGCCCTTGAATGGATTTCAGTAGTATCAAATACTTCAACAGTCACATCAACTTGCTTAATAAGCAGTGGAATTTCTGTACATCCTAAAACGACTCCCGTTATCCCTTCTTCTTCTATCATTTTATTGATAATCTTTATGTAACTCTGTTTGCTTTCTGGTTTTAGTATACCCAGAACTAATTCATCATAAATAATGTCATGTATTATCTGTCTATCTAGTTCATTAGGTATTACAACTTCAATCCCCTTATTTTCTAATCGTTCCTTATAAAAGGAACCTTCCATAGTAAATTTCGTACCTAATAATAAGACCTTATTGACATTTCTTTTAATAATTTCATCACCTGTAGCATCTGCAATATGAATTACTTTCAACCCAGTTTTTCTCTCAATATCAGGTGCTATCAAATGCATTGTATTTGTGCAAATTACTATGAATTCAGCACCAGCCCTCTTTAAATTCTCTGCCTCTTCAACCAATAAATTTGTTAGTGCTTTCCATTCTCCTTTATGCTGCAATTCTTCAATTTCATGAAAATCAAAAGAATGCAACAAGCACTTAGCAGAATGAGAACCTCCTAATTTTAATTTAACTAATTCATTCATTATTCTATAATACTCTAGGGAAGATTCCCAACTCATTCCCCCTAATAATCCTATTTTTTTCATTTTTTGCCTCTCCCTCCATATCCCATACTGCATATTAATCTACTTTGTTCTTCTATAGTATATAAATCATTCATCTATTCAACAACCTAATTTTGTCAATTATTATCTTACATAACTCTAAATATTTAATGTTATCTTTAATTTAGCATATTTTAAAGGGTCAAAAAATGGTGCTTTTTCACCTATTTTTGACCCAAGTTTTCGTTAATTATATTATTTATTGCCTAACTTTAAATTTCTAGAATATGCTGTCCAAAGACTAATTGTCCATTGCTAGCTCTTACCCCTTTAGTCAGCTTTTTTTTCAATCCCTGCGATGCCAATTGCTTCTGGTCCGCCATGACTGGAAATAACAGCACCTGCTTCCATCCATATAGCTTTTTCAATACCCTTTTCTCTTAAAAAATCGAAAATCATCTCTTTCTGATTGTCTTCCACACCTGGAACACCTACTATAAGAACGGTATCAGGGTCAATGTTATAGTTTTTGAAAAAAGTATTAAACATCTTTTTTAAGCAGCTCTCATAGGATCCACGGTATTTTCCACTAGAGACCAAGTATCCATTTTCTAATGAAATCGACGGATGAATCTTCAGCAGATTCGCACCGTAAAAGGCTAGATTTGATACACGACCGCCAGCTTTTAGATAAAGAAGTGTTTTAGGCAGAAAAACCATATGGGTGCGTTCTCTAATATCTTCAACAAATGCGATAATTTCTTCAGGACTTGTATTAGGATTATCTTCAATAAATTGAGCGGTTGCTTTAACAATAGCAGCTGCTCCCACAGATACATGTTTGGAGTCTACATGGAAAATATTTTTAAAATCTTTAGCTGCAATATTTGCGGCATTGAAAGAAACAGTTGTTACTGCAGAATATGCAATGTGGATTATATATGCATCTGGATGTTCGGCAAAAATTCGTTTGAAAACCTCGTAATTATCTTGAGGTGTAGAACCAGATGTTTTAGATAAATTTCCTGTTTCTTCATAATAATCAAAAATCTTCTGAACATCAAAACTTCCATCAGGATACGTTTGATCTTCCATTGTTACATGCATAGGAACAACTTGTATATTATAGCGATCGATTATTTCTTGTGATAGATCCGAACCACTTTCAGTTGTGATAATATATTTTCTCATAATTAACCCCTCCATTATTTGGCATATTATAGTATTTTTGATTAATATCATATCATAAACAGGAGTAAGAAAATACATCTATCAAAAATGAAAACTCTATGCATTTTAGTTATCTCCAGCTGTGTAAACTAGTCTCAAAATTGCCCTTCCATGTTCAATGTACCAAACTATTGATATTACCTGGTTTTAATACTTTTCTAACTTCACGGTCACCTCTACATGACTTAATGATTCATTAATATATTGCTTTACTTACCTTACGAAGCCTTCCTTTAATTGTTTTGTTTTGTAATTCTTCAAATACTAACTCGCCCTTATTATTTAAAATTTCAACAAAAGTAGATACATCCATTATATTTATTATACCTATATCATCCTTTGTTATGCCTTCGATACTGCATAGGGTGCCTACAATATCAGATGCTCTCATCTTGGTTTTCTTTCCTGCATTTATATGAAGCTTCAAAATCTCTTTGTCTAACTCAGCACCTTTTGTTTCTTTTATTTCAGGCATTGTATTTATTTTTTCTTCAAATTCTATCTTTGACTCGCTAACAGTTTCTTTATCCGGTCTTTCCTTTATTGGAATTTCTTTTTCAATATATTCCTCAATATCTTTTAGAAATCTTTTTTCTTTTTGAGCAACAAATGTAATAGCCTTGCCTAGCTTATTAGCTCTTCCAGTTCTTCCAATTCTGTGGACATAGCTTTCCCTATCTTGCGGTATATCATAATTGATTACAAGGCTAATACTATCAACATCAATCCCCCTTGCAGCAACATCTGTAGCTACAAGATATCTAAAATGACCTAGCTTGAAATCATTCATAACCTTTAATCTATCCCTTTGTTCCATACCTCCATGGATTTTTTCACAGGAATAATCAAGTCTATACAGCTCACTATGAACTTGGTCCACCATTAGCTTTGTATTACAAAATATCAAGCAGCTATCAGGGTTTTCAACTATTGTAATATCTCTTAATAACTTTATTTTTTTTAATTCTTCTACATCATACCTTTCTTGCACTATCCTATCAACAGCCTTGTTTTCATCTTCTATTTCAACAAATCTAGGATTGTTCATATATTTATTACATAAATCCTCTATATCTAATGGCATTGTAGCTGACAATAGCATAGTTACACGATCTTGCCTAAGGCTATTTATTACTGTCTCAATTTGCTCAATAAAGCCCATATTAAGCATCTCATCAGCCTCATCAATAACAAGATATTTTATATTTGATGTATCTAAGTTACCCCTTTCAATATGGTCAATAGTACGACCTGGTGTCCCTACTACAATATGTGTCTTTTGTTTAAGCTCCTTTTCTTGATTAGAAATAGGTGCTTTACCATAAACTGCAGCTACTTTAAGTCTTTTAAATCTACCAATATTGAATATATCCTCCTTAACTTGAATAGCCAACTCCCTTGTTGGTGTTAGTACCAATGCTTGTGGCTTGTTATCATCCCAATCAACTAATTCACATATTGGTATAGCAAATGCAGCTGTCTTACCACTTCCAGTTTGAGACTTTACAATTATATCCTTATTATCTAAAATACTTGGTATTGTCTGTTCCTGTACTTTAGTAGGGTTTGCAAAGTTTAATAAATTGATTGCCTTTAACAATTCTTCACTTAGTTTAAAATCTTTAAAGCTCATTTTTGCCATTTATTCATCTCTTTCTCTATTGTTAGTAAGTTAATAGCAGCTACTGCCCTTAATAGTTTTGTCCATAGTTGATATCTCCATTCTTTACCTAGAACATATTAAATACATATATAAAGACTAATTAACATATATTTCAAATAAACTTTTCATAGCAGAGATTGTAACACTTCAATTAAATTTTATATTTAATTATATCATATATGTATTCTATTAAACATTACATATAATTTTAACATTTCTCTCCTTATGTATAATAATTTGTATTCTTATCAATTAGAATGGGTAACAATTTTAAACCGGGGTGATTAATTATGGATTTTATGGTAAATATAAAAAATAATACTGAAGCATTGCATTTAGCATCTGAAAAAAGTGGATTTATTAAGAGATTGATTGAAGGCAAAGCCAGTAAAGAAGGATATATTGAATATATATTTAATTTACATGCTATGTATAAAGCTATAGAGGACTCTCTTGATAATAATTCAAACCATGAAGGTATTAAACGTTTTGTTACGAAAGAACTGTATAAAGCTGATTATATAAGAAAGGACTTAGAAGTCTTGGTAGGAGATAAACTATCTGAGATGAAATTGTTGCCTTCTACAGAAGCATGTGTAGCAAGAATATATGAAGTAAGTAAGGAGCATCCAGAGTTAATTGTAACTTATGCTTATATTAGATTTATTGCAGATTTATTTGGGGGAAGAATATTCCCAGGAATATTAACTAAATATTATAATATTTCTTCAGATGCACTAAATTATTATAACCAGCCTAACATTGGAAATATCAGAGATTATGTAATGGAATATCACATAAATTTCGATAAATTAAATTTATCTGAACACATGCAAAACTTATTTGCTATAGAGATAAGTAATGTTTATATTTATAATATAGCAATTTCAAATGAACTAGATGCAAAACTATTTCCTGCTTAGTAAGCATCTTAGATGCTAGAATTCTGATAGTTATTTTTGATTTATTAATAAATACTATTAAATATTTCAATTCAATAAAACGGATAAAAACAGGAACTGAAGAAGAAAAAATCCTGT
>JAQVYQ010000102.1 GCA_028708575.1 Tissierellia bacterium | reverse complement strand
TATCTATTGGGAGGCTTCCAGCTATCATATTAAGGAGAGTACTTTTTCCACATCCATTTGAACCTATTATTGCAGTGCATTTGTGTTCTTCTATATTAAGATTAAATCTATTAAAAAGGTTTATTTCATTTTCCGTTCCCACATTAAAACTCTTTGACAGGTTTTGTATCCTTAACATTTAGTTCTCTCCTTTCTTTTTTTGATGTTTTCCCAAACAAGTCCAATGCTACATTGTTATATGCAATAAAAGCTATAACTATAATTGCACTAATAGCCTTTAAATCAGTAGGGGCAAGGCCTAAGTCTATGGCAATACCACCCATGATTTTATAAATAGTAGCACCTACAATAGCTCTAGAAGTGCTCTTGAACCAAGTGGAGTTTCTCTTTATAGTATCTCCAATAATAATAGAAGCAAGACCAACAACCATAACTCCAGTCCCCATAGTAATATCAGCAAAACCTTGATATTGTGCCATAAGAGCACCACTTAAAGCAATTAAACCATTTGCAAGCATAAAGCCCATGATTTTGTATTTATTGCTATTAACACCTAGGGATCTAACTAAAGTTTCATTGTCCCCAGTAGCAATTAATAAATATCCAGTTTCAGTCTTAAGAAATAAGTCTATTATTAGCTTAATAGCAATGACTAAAACTACTAAAATAAGAAGAGTAGAGTTTAAGTCAAAAACAGAATCATAATTAAAAAGAGGAACATTGGCTTTGCCATTAATTCTAAGATTGATGGAGTAAAGCATAGTCATAGTTAATATTCCAGCTAAAATAGGTTTAATCTTAAGTTTAATAAATAGGGTTGATGTCATAAGACCAGCTAAAGTGCCTAAGCAAAATGCAAGGGCAGTGCTAGCAATAGGATTAAATCCCATGGAAACAAATTTAGCAAATATGAAAGCACCAAAGGGGAAAGTACCTTCAACAGATAAATCAGATTCTCCTAAGACTTTAAATGTTAAGATTACACCCATTCCTAATATAGCAAATATTAAACCTTGTTCTAATGACGTTATAATTAAATTCATTGCTTTACCTCCATTTTACCTTTTACCTTCTTAATTATTCTTCAAATTTTTCTGCACCTTCAAATGCTTTATTGTCAATGCTTAGACCTAATGCATTTAGAGTATCCTCATTAAATACTTTAGAAGTGTTTTCTGCTGTTTCTGTAGGAACCTCTGCTGGACTCTTACCATCAACTAATATTTCTTTAGCCATTCTTGCAGATTGTTTTCCAATTTCATAGTAGCTAATTCCATCTGTTATAAGAATACCACCAGCTAGGTGGGAACCTTCGGCTGCAACAGTAATCATATTTTTCTCTAAAGCTTTTTCAGCAACTACGTTGACTGCTGAAGCTACCATATTATCTGTTATTGTGTATATTGCATCAACTTTGCCGATAATTGAATCAGCTGCTTGTGGAATATCATTTATTGAATTAATTCCTACTTCTATGATCTCAAGACCAATTTCCTTTGAAAGTTCTTTAGCTGCTTCAACTTGTACCTGTGAATTCGGTTCGCTTGTATTGTATATAATTCCAACCTTATTAATGTTTTCATCTAAGTCTTTAAACAGCTGTAGTTGTCTGTCTATAGGTGTTGCATCAGAAGTTCCAGTTATGTTTTTACCAGGTGCTTCCATACTATCAACTAATTCAGCTAATACTGGATCAGTTACTGCACTAAATATTATAGGTATTTGATCAGTTGCTTGTTTTGCACTTTGAGCTGCTGGAGTTGCTATTGCGAATATTAAATCCATTTCATCCTTAACAAAATTTTGTGCAATTGCAAGTGTATTTGGTATATCACCTTGTGCACTTTGGAACTTAATTTCAGCATTTACTCCAAGTTCTTTTAAGCCATCTTCAAATCCTCTTCTTGCATCGTCTAAAGCAGGATGTTCTGTTAACTGAGATATGCCTATTTTGAATACTTTTTCTTCTACATCTTCTGTGCTATTAACCGCCTGAGTACTTCCTGCGCTACATCCAGTCAATGCCAACATGCCTGCTGCTACTAATGCTACTAATTTGTTGATTTTACTACTTTTCATTGTCAATTCCTCCTTTAATTTGGCGTCAGATTGAATGTATTTTAAAATCGGGAGTAGGCCAACAAAAAAATCGCCCCTGAGAAGTAAAATACTTCACAGGGGCGAATATATATCCGCGGTACCACCCTAGTTATGAACAATGTCATCACTCAATCAGACCTAACAGTCTTATCCCCTATAACGATGGGCTTTCGTATTCGCCTACTTGGATTTACCGTTAAACGAATCAGCTTAGGAGTGTATATATCTTATCGCGCTATTGTTGGCTTTCACCTAACCCAACTCTCTACTAATAACTAATGATAAGTTTCTCTCCGTCAACACTTTTGCTATAACACTGTTATGTGTTAAAACAATATTACACGTATTTATTATTTTTGTCAACACATTTTTTTAAAAAAATTATAAAATTTATATATTATAAGACTAAAAGGCTATTTTAGTATAGAAAAATTCACAATGTTATTATATAATCAAATATAGTAGATCTAGTAAAAAAGATATAGATAGGAGGATTTTCATGAAAGTGAAAGTGTGTATGGGTTCAAATTGTACTATGTTGGGAGCTATGAATTTATTGGATCAAATAGAGGACTTAAAAGATATTATTGATAATGATGTTGAAGAAAAATATAATGATGAAGAACTGGATATTGAAGCTGTTGTGTGTTTAGATTATTGTAAGAAATCTAATACTAATGTTGCGCCAGTAGTTATTGTAGATGATAATGTTATGTTTAATGCTACTGGTCAGATTGTCATGGAAAAGATTATGGAGAAAAAGAAAAAATAAAGAACAAAGAAAAATACTAACATCGGAGGATTACGAAATAAATGAAAGAAAGTTATGTGGATCTAGTTAATATAAGAAGGAAGGTCTTTGCGTTAATTGCTAAAATGGCATATGAAGATATTGACCTTAATGATTTAGAGAGAGCCTCATATCGTTTAATTCCAGGAGAGGTAGCTACATATAGAGAAAACGTATTTAGGGAAAGAGCGATTATTGAAGAAAGATTAAGATTGACCATGGGACTTGAAGCTAGACATATGAATGAATATACTAGGATAACTGATGGAATTGATGAGGTAAATGTTAATGAAATAGTATTTACTCCACCTTTGGTTAATGTTATTACCTTTGCTTGTGAGGCTTGCCCCACAAGAACATTTCAAGTGACGGATAATTGTAGAAAATGCTTAGCACACCCTTGTACAAATGTATGCCCTGTAAATGCTGTTTCTATAGGAAAAAACAGAGCAATTATAAATGATGATAAATGTATTAAATGTGGTAAGTGTAAGGATGCTTGCCCATATAGCGCAATAGTTGAGTATCATAGACCTTGCGCTTTTGTATGTGGTGTAAATGCAATAGAAAGTGATTATTTGGGAAGAGCTAAGATAAATGAAGATAAATGCGTATCTTGTGGTCGATGTGTTACACAGTG
>JAQVYQ010000048.1 GCA_028708575.1 Tissierellia bacterium | reverse complement strand
GTAATAGACATATTAAATACCATATTTAGGATTTTCATATCATAACCACCTAATCCAGTCTTTCAACTCTTTTATATCCTTTTCATCGATTCTTTTATTATCATATAAGGATGCTACCAGAGATTTTATACTCCCATCATACATATCCTCTATAAGTCCATTAGCTTGATAAGACTTATATTCATCCTTGGTAATTTTAGGAGAATAATAATTTACTCTCTTTTCCTTTCTTACCTTTAATACATTCTTATCTACCAAACGCTTTGCCAAAGTAAGTATAGTAGTATGTTTCCAAAAAATTTCTTCTCCAAGCTTCTCAATTATATCTGCTGAAGTAACTTCTCCATCCTCATTCCAAATTATTTCCATTATTTCATGTTCTGCATCTGAAATTTTAATTATATCCAATTAACTCACCTCTTTGTTTCTACATCTTGTAGTATTGATTTTATTTTACATCTTGTAGAGCATCCTGTCAAGGATATAATTTAGGATTGTTTTGTCTTACTACTTTCTATAGAAGTTTTGCAATATACAAAAAATCCATTGAATTTCCTCTATACATTCAATGGATTTTTTGTTTGATATATTCTTTTGTTAGGCACCCCTCTAAATCAACTGATAAAACAAGCCATGTTTTGTACAGTACCAGACTAGCATTCCGTGGCCAAAGTATGGGATTCGTGTTTGAATATTCCATTCGGGATACTGCTTGCGGAGCATAATACTATCTCCAGTCAAAAGTGCAACGAATGTAATGTAGTGGTCTTTAGTCATTTCATGGTCTGTGGAAATAAAAAATTCGTTTTCTATTTTTCCCACAGTTAATTTTTCTGTGTCCTCTGCTTCCTGGAGAGTCAGCGCCGGCAATTTTTTCCCACAACAGGATATTACAGCCCCATTGCTTCCAGTTAATATATTCCCACAGGATGGACAGACATAAAAATTCAGCTTTTTCATATTGCCTCCTACTAAATCATTGGCATCTAATTCACCTGCAAGTAAATTTTCTAAATTGACACCAAATATATTTGATAATTCAGGAAGTAATGCAATATCTGGACAGCCTAACCCTCGTTCCCATTTTGAAATAGCTTTATCGCTGATATTCATATACTCAGCCAATTTCTTCTGAGTTAGCTTTCGTTCCGTTCGTAAGCTGTATATCAACTTACCAATTTTTTCGCAATCCATATTCCTTTACCTCCCATTAACAGTTTAGTAGAACCCAACAATTTTTACAATAAACGCTCCGTAGAGTTTTAAATAATATCATACAAAACCAGAATTATGCCCTTCTCCTACGGTTTTCAAGAAATATAATCACCAAAGAAATGATTGCCACAACTGTAACCTGAGGTATCAAAAATATAAGCAATACTCTAGCATGTGATAATTCAACAATTGCCTTTCCCCAAACTAATAAATCAACAATTATTGTAATTGGTATAGACACCCATATCCAATTTCTTTTAGCAAAATATAATACTAGCATTGAAAAAATTGCTGGTATGAAAAACATAATGATGGAAAACATCTCACCATATTGCATTAATAAGTCTAACATAAGATCACCTCATGAAATACAAATAATTCTTGCTTGAAATGATAAAAGGGGTCGGTTCCTTTTTATCATTTTACGACGTGTCAAACTACTGTTGCTTAAGATGTAATGATTCCTTGTGATGTATTCAACAAAAATGAAAATTTTATACTGTTGAAAATTGTTTTATAAATTCTGCTTCACTTGCTTTCATTCTTATATAAAAGCCTTCATCACCATGAAAACTGAGTGTATTAGCAGGTATTCTTAAACCCAACTTAATAACTTGTATATCCTCTCGAGGCATAAGGTTTTTCTCGTATCTAGAACCTCTATTCATATTCAGTTGGAGATTTTCTGATTCACTATTTTCTGGATACAAATAATATATGATAAAAGGGGTCGGTTCCTTTTTATCATTTATATAAAATGTCTGTGCTAATAAACTTACTAATACTTTTAAAGGCATTATTAATTACAATTTACATTTTTCTTAAAACTTTCCCATAAGGGTGTGATGAATCTCTATTTTCAACAACAACTAGTTTGTTCTCCTCTATCATCTTATCAATACGTAAAGCATACCAACTATCACTAATTCCCAAACTATATTTACCTAGGAGCTTACCAATAAATCTTGCCATAATAAAATCATCCTCTGGAAGATTCTTTGTTATTATGAAATCATAAAAATTTTCTGGTACAGAAATTATCTTTCCGTTTATAATAGCTCTTAAGGGTGCATTTTCTATAATTAAGTCATTCCAATAGTTAATAATAACTCTTTTTTCAATCTGAGATATTTGTTTTTCCAGAGGTAAGAATTGATAAAATTTACTCGCATCAACTTCTCCCCAGTTACTATATGTAACTATTTCATTGTCAGATATTTTCTTATGCTCAGGTAAAGATACTATGCTTATATTGCATTCAATATTTCTTAACATATGGCAAACAAAGTAAAATCCACAGCTAGAATAAGGAGCATTGCTTTTCCATATTCGTATGGATGTACCATTTTGGGCAGCAGTCAACAGTTTCTCCATATCTTTACGTTGATTTCGGAAAAACTCTTCTTGCTCTTTAATATCAAAATCAAATCGACCCCATATTTTGCGAAAAACTTTTTGCCGCTCATCTCCATCAATAGTACCTGAAACATCGCCTACATCAAGTGAAAAACCTATATTAACCACATTATGAGAATTTCCTCCAATTGATTGATCTTCAATATCTATCTTTAATTCAGCTTTGCTTGGCTTTTCCCCAATATAGCCAATAGCTTCTCCAAACATGTTTTTATAGTTTTGTGCAAATTTCATAGAGCCTTTCTCACTATCATTAAATACTACTTCAATCATATTTTCACCTCTATAGTCTCATTTTCTTTCAAAATTCTTTGTAAAATATTCTTTCTGAATCTTTCAAGACTTTTCGATCCGATTTACCAATAATTTAGTCCAGGATTTTATTTACACCCAAGTCACATTTTTTGATTGCATTATATACTTATTCCACCATATTTACCAATAATTAATTCTAAAAACTAACCTTTCTATTCATTTAAGCTTTAGAGAAACTGCACGCATTATAGAATAAAATAGCCCAAAAGCCTTTAGGCCACACAAGTTGGTCTTTGTAAAAGGCACATACAGCAGAAAAAATCAGTAAATACCCTGCAATCAAGAGCAGGTTAGAAATCACTGATGAAAAAAACATTGTTATTATTTTGCACTGCCAGTAATAATGCACTTAAAATATGTAAACCATATGAGATGGAGAATATCTGTAGATATGCTTTCTTACGGTAAAATGCCAGCATCAAGCTGGAAAGAAATATTGTTATAAAAGCAACTATTAGATTATTACATAAAATTTACCCTCCATAATATCCTCTCCAATACTTATCCATAAGAAAATATTACACCTTTCCTATTACACTGACCATATCCAGCACCTATTACCCTACTTGCTGGGATGAAATCATCTATATTATACCCAAACTATATTTCATCCCTAACGAAATTGTATATCTCTAGTATCTTATGAAACTTTTATTCACTATAGTTTCAATAAGTTCCAATGTCTTTATAGCCTTCTAATGTCCAAAACCTTCTATTTTCCAACCTGTTTGGGGAGATTCATAAACCATTTGACAATCCCAATCTTGTTGTCCACTACTAATAGTTAACTCATTTTGGTATTGAAGATCTACAGTAACTCTAAATATCTTAGTCTTCTCATCAGGTTCATCAATCTCTTCAGTTTTAATTAGTTTTGCAGATTTCAGATTGTCAAAGTTTGATTTAGCTCCAATATCTACATCTGTTAAAGGCAATACAATTCCTTCGTTAAATAACTCCTCATTTAGCATATTAGAAGTCAAATTTCCTAATAGAGCCTTTTTCGAGATACAGTACTCCGAAGCCTTAGAGTCTTTATTATTAAGGGACATAAAGTATTCCGAGATAACCTGGTCTGGTTCAACTTTCGCTAGTCTTTCTTCCCTACTATCTACCTTAATCATTTTTGAAAACCACTCATTAAGTGTTAGATTAGTCACTTTTTCAAAGCTGTTACCTTTCAGGCTACAAGCATTAAAAGTACTATGACGCCCAGCACTGATGTAAGCACCAATTATTTTGTCGCTATTTTTCACAACAATACCCCTACAATCCTGTATTGGGTAAAACTCCTGTGGCATACTTTCATGAAGCCTATAAATAATAATATCTATGTCTGCAGTATTAGAGTATCCACTCATATCTAGACCAATATCCTTTGAGAGTTCATTGTTATAAGCAAAATAATAAGCATTTGGATTAAACCCAGCCAAGACCTTGATATTATCAAGCTTACTTTTCATTGAACTAATCTGGTAATCGATGGTCCATCCATATGTCTGAAATAATTCTACTGCATGGACATCATCTATGTGAAAATCAATATTTGCATTCTCCATAAAGGAATCAATATACCGTGCAAAATCTATTCCTACCTGGTATAGACCTCCATCTTTTACGAGATATGCTTTATCATACAGTGTATCGTAATATAATTTGCAACTATATCCACCAATACTATTAGACAATTCTATTGTATATTGATTTGTATGATTATTGTTCAAGTCATCCTCTTGTACAGAAGTCATACTGGCATTAAGCGTTGAATCTATGTATGCTACTGTCCGTAAATCATTTGTTTCAAACTTATTTGTCGACTTAAATCCCATCATATCCGATAGAAAATTAATTTTCACCTGATTATAGTCTGAATTATACTGGATCTCTCTTGTATCTGATGAACTTACCATTAAATTATGATCCATTTGACTAGTGTTTTCCCGTTTTGTGTTTGTAACAAGTGCAATTCCTATAACCATTACAATTATGAATGATGTGATCACCCAAAATCTTGTTCTTTTATAGTTTAACACGATTTTTATCCTCCTTATTTATTTACCCTCACCAAAGGTTAAGGAACTTCCATTAAAAAAAGACTATAATTAGAGTTAGACTTTTTACCAACACCAACATAGCCTCTTATACCATAGTAATCATCATTCATGAACCAGTCTTGGTCTGGTATATCATAGGAAGGTGAAGATGGTAAATAATCATTATTGCTCGCAAATATTTCTACTAGTAATAGTATTCTTACTTTATGCTAAAACCTATGAAGTATATGCATAACTAAACATTATGTCTATTATAATTCTTATATTAATTCCGTACCTTAATACTTATATACATTATATTAACTATCCACTAACATATCAATCATCCAATCCATTATTCCATCTTTTCAACCCTATCATTATCATTTTTAATCTACGATTATTTATTTTATCCAATGTCACCCTTTCTATAGTTATCGTTTATATCATTGGCGACAATCCTGATTTACCGAAATTAACTAAAAAATCTGATATGCTCGTTAAGGAAATGAAGAAGGGTTTAGAGCGTAAATCCACAAGTCGTGTATCACTTGGCAACTGCAACCTATTCAGATAAAAATTTGATTTGATTTCTACCAGCATTTTTTGCTTGGTATAAAGCTTTGTCTGCAACATGAAGCAAATCTTCAAAGGTCGAATTAATATCAGGAATCTTAGATGTAACACCTATACTCACAGTAACATAATCGCTCACCGAAGATTTTTCATGAGGAATATTCATAGACTCCATTTTTAGTCGTAATCTTTCTGCAACTATTAACGCATCTTCTTTTTCTGAATCCGGTAAAAGCACTATAAATTCTTCCCCACCGTAGCGCGCTACCATATCGGATGAGCGGCACAAAGAATTATTAAGCATCTCTCCGATTTTTATCAGACATTTATCACCAGCAATATGCCCATATGAATCGTTGAGCTGTTTAAAATAATCAATATCCATGAGTAATAATGCAATAGGCTTTTTATATCTTAAACATCTACGCCATTCAATTTCTATGGTCTGATCATATTTTCGTCTGTTCCATAATCCTGTTAAGGAATCTCTAAGAGAGAGTTGCTCTAATGCTCGATTTGTTTTTTCTAATTCGTGTTTTTGTTGTTCTATTTTCTCATTTGACTTTTCTAACTCCATAGTCCGTTGTAATACCAATCCATCTAAGTTGGAATTGATTTCAGTCAGCTTTGCAGATAAAACTTCTTCTTGTTCTAAAGAATCGGAAAAACTCTTGGCTAACAATAAGGAGTTTGTAAAAGCAAAAATAAATTGTCCCACTGAACTAAGATTACCTGTTCTAATCAAAGCTTTTAAAAATGCAGGCCCATCATCATTCATCCATATGCTTAAAAAAATAATATCATTTGCACTGCTAAATAAAATAGCCAATGCACCTAGAGTTATAAGCCAACTGCCCTTTTCCTTATAAGTCGACAATTTTATTAAGACCACTAAAACATATAAGATTGTAAACATGGTCCATATTTGATATATAGGGTTGAAAGAAGTGAAAATTCTAGCAGGAGTAAGAAAAACTAAAAGTCCAAAAGCAGCACCCATAATTTGAGCTATTTTGATTATCCCAGCATGAAAGTATTTAGGGTAAACCGACATGAAAAACATTAATATTAGGGGTACTCCTATATAGAATGTCAGCGTCTGTAACTTATGAGCAATCTCCCAGCTAAAATCTGGAAATAAATATGTAAAAAATCTTTCTCCTCCTAGCAGAGTCCTTATTCCGACCAAGAGACAAAAGAATCCAAAATATAATGATGAAGCATTCTTCTTTCTAAAAAAGAATAGTGCAAGATGATATGCTCCAATGCTCATTAAACTCCCAAACAAAATTAAGTCTCTTGCTAAACTTTCATATCGCAACCTTAGGATTTGCTTTTCACTGCCAAGCTTAATACTCTCCAATATTCCTCCGCTGCGGTGATAAGAATTGGAAACCTTAATCAATATTTCATTAGTTCCTTGATGTGATTCAAATAATGCAACTTGAGGGAGATATTGAGGTGTCATTGTTTCTCTAGTTTCACCTACTTTTCCTGCTGTTGCAATTAAATCTCCATTCACCCAAAGTTCATATGCTGTAAATATTCTTGGAATCTTTAAGGCTAATCTTATATCCTCCATCGAAATAAATTGCAGTCGATAGGTTGCGTAACCATATCCTGAATGCTTTTCGTCTCCCATTTGTTTATTCCACGAACTGGGGATTTGAATATAGTCAGTTAAATCCCCAGTTTCCACTTCACTAGGAGATAGGAGTTGGTTCCAGAAAAATTCCCATTGACCGTCTAAAGAAACAACATCATTTTCAAGCTGTACTTGGCTTAGGTCTATAACTCCCGATTCAGCCTCTAATTTAATTCCTACTTTTTGATCAGAACAGCCTCCCAAAATGAATAATACGTAGATAATAACAATGATTATATGTAGCTTGTATTTATACAAATCAGATTTCATCGCCAATCATCCTTTACAGTAACTATTAGATATCTGCCCTTATCCCAATACACCCAAACCTTATTACTTTTATTATATATGTTTTTGCAAAATACTGCTATATAATATGCTAATCCACTTGTTAAAATTGATGTGCTGAAAGTAACGTTATTAATAAATTTACCCCAAGTTATTATTAATACACTCTAGAAAATACCCAGTGCTACTTATAGCAGATGAACAGATAAGTATGATAGAAAAATATTTGTATCGTGGTGAGATGTTCGCATTGTATGATAATGATATTAAAGGGATTTGTGTTGTTACACAAGAGCAATCCGGCGTTTATGAGATTAAGAACATTGTTATCGTTCCTAAATATCAACGGAAAGGATATGGACAAAATCTAATCTCATTTATTGCTGATTACTACAAAAATTCTGGTAGCCAGTTATATGTTGGAACAGGAGATAGCCCTATGATACTTCAATTCTATGAGAAATGCGGATTTGCAAAATCACACATAGTTAAAAATTTTTTTGTAGACTATTACGATCACCCTATGTATGAAAATGGACAACAGTTAGTTGATATGATTTATTTGAAAAAACATCTATAAATGGAACTTGTGTCACCAGTAGCCTAACGACGGTTTTAAAAGGCAAAATAACAAGGTTTCCAGCAATCGGTTATTCTTTACCGAAAGTCTGAAAACCTTTGATTTTATTCTACCTAACTTACGTGGATAATAAGGATGTCTCAAGTATACAGTAGCCCTTGGTTGTAGGATATATAACTTAATTAATAGAGTAAATATCAGAAAACTCAATTTTTATAGTTTCAACTTTTTTGTTAATGGAATAATTTTTTTCTTTGAATTCTGGGCCTTCTATTGTTCTTGCAGGAAGTTCAAACATAAAAACAGTACCTTTATTCACTTCACTCTCAACACTTATATTCCCACCATGCAGCGTGATTAATGCCTTTGTTAATGAAAGACCTATGCCGCTGCCTTCTGCCTTTCGGGATAATTCTTTATTTTCCTGGTAAAAATTATTAAAGATATTATTCAAATGTTGTTTTTCAATTCCTATTCCCGTGTCCTTGACTTGAATTTTAACAGTTTTTTCTTTACTTAAGACGTTTACAAATATCTTACCATTTTGATTAGAAAACTTTATTGCATTTGAAATTAGGTTTAACATGACTCTTTCTATTATATCTGGATCACAAGCTATAATCTTTTCTTCAACATTTGTATCAAATATTATTTTTAAATCTTTTGATTTTACGTATTCTGAAACTGACTGAACAATATTTTCAACCACAGCTACAATATTTACATTATTTAGTTTAATCTTTAGTAGGCCTGAATTACTTTTAGATAAATCAACACTATTATTAGCTAGCCTGGTTATCCTGTAACAATTTTGTTTTATACTTTTATTGTAATTAATCAATTCTTCTCTTTTGTCTTCTAAAAATTCACTTTTTAAATACATATCCATTACTTGATTGGCTGCAAATATAACGTTTAAAGGAGTCTTAAATTCATGTGATACATTTACATATAAATCATCCTGCATTTTCATTAGTTCTTCCATTTTCCTATCGTGCATTACCTTTTCTGTTATATCACTGAATAATATTCCTATTCTGTTGTCCTTTTCTAAATCGATTTTAAAAACATACTCATCAGCCCAAATATTTAATGATTTTGCTTCATTTATAGATCTTATTGATTCTCCAGTCACAGCTACTTTTCCAAATGTTTCATACCGATAATCTTCGAAATCTAATTTCAACTCTTTTGCAGTCTTTCCTATTACGTCTTTGCCTTTTATTCCCGTAAGCTTTTCATAGGCTGGATTTAATTCAACATATCTAAAGTCATAAGGTTTGTTTTCCTTGTCAAATATTACATCTACTATAGCAAAGCCTTCATCAATTGAATTATACAAAAAACGATATTTCTCTTCGCTTTTATTATTATCTTTATACAATGCAAGTTCTTGTTTCAATTCAGTATTTTGCATTCTAAGGATGTTTATTTCATTAATAAGTTCTTCTTTGCTACGGATTATTTCGGTCATATAAAAACCTCCTATATTTATAGGACACATTAACATTTTGAATATGTTATAACAATTATATAATAAATATAGTGCGTATTTTGCAATATTTTGTAATGCATTGTAATATTTTTACTAATTTCTTTTTAATATCTTAACATTTTGATTAACAAAAGATTGCAATGTTATGCCCTGCTACACCAAAAAGTAATAACATTTTCTCCTCGGTTAACATGTTTTCATAAATACAAAAGCCATTGATATTACTTAACTGCTATTTCTCAAACGTAACAAAACCCTTACAATTCCTTGAGTTGCTATTATAATCTTTGTTTATATCAAGCTTACTTTACCAAAAAACTTCACTCTTATTTTGAGCGAAGTTTATATTATTATTTTTCCTTATAAGTATATTGGAATTATTTGATGCTTTGGGTATATGAACAATCTCGGCAATCAAGCATGACTTGTTGTTAATATCTCATGCAATAATATATACTCCAGTTCATCCGGTGGTATAGGTCGGTAAAAAAAGAAACCTTGGATTTCGTCACAGCCACTATCTGTGAGAAAATTGTACTGAATTTCCGTTTCGACACCTTCGGCATAACGGATAAGGGAAGCAGAATGATAATCGGAGCAAGCTGAGGGACTTTTGCCTGAAAAAAGTAATTAATTATAAATTCAGTAAGGCTTCCACTAATTATGGCAAAAATATAAGTAACACTGATTAAAAGTGCTTCTTTTTATTTGATTCTATCCTTTGATTTAAAACCCCAACCAAGCAGCAATATTATACCGATAAGCGAAAAGCTTGCATAGTATATATTGTAATACCAGTCTAATTCCGTATTCCCAGAAATATTGATCCAACCAAAGGATGTGTTCACAAGATTATAGGATTGAACTGCTGTATTAGTATATATGCCATATAGGAAGATGTTTAGAATCGCCGGCAGATAGAGGATTATATAACTCCACTTTTCCTTCAGAATCCTGTTTTCCGTCAATAAAAGAATATCTTCTAATGACTTCTGCTACATATGCTGTACCTTTACTATTTCCTGATTTAATTTTTGATATCATTGATGGTGATAAATTAAGCTTTTGTGCCAATATTGTATTAGTTACATTACAATACTTATCACTGAGAAGTACAATAGCTTTACGAATATCTGATATTTTTTGAACTTTTGTTTTTTTAATAATATCACTAATTGTAACATTTTGGTTAATACAGACTTCTTCTATTATCTCATCGATAGTTATTTTGTTGAACTGCTCTTTCTTTTCTTTTTTCTCTTCTGAATCGATAGATTGAAGCTCGTCTATTTCTGTATAAATAATCTCTTTCTCTTCTTGATTAATAAACTTAATATACAGCTTTTTAGCCTTATTGATATCCTCCGAAAAAACAATTCAAGCCTGACCCCATTAAAGTAAAAAAAGTAAGAAGCTGATTACTCAACCTCTTACTTTTTGCAGTATCTTCACTACCTCTTCCGTTTTTAGAACTTTACCGTAAGAAACAACCTTTCTGTCCACAACCAAGGCCGGGGTTGTCATCACACCATATGCAGCAATTTGTGAAAAATCAGTTATATGGTCAATTTCAGTAACCATACCAAGTTGTTCCAATGCCACCTTTGTAGCCTCTTCAAGCTGATTGCATTTTGCACAGCCGCTTCCAAGTATTTTTACGGATGCACCTTCCACCTTTGCACTCTCTGCTTTTGCCATGCTTTCAGTATCACAGTTGCCACCACAGCAGCAGCTGGAGGTTTCTTCTTTTTTCTTTCCAAAATTAAATAATGCCATTATTAATCTCTCCTTTTTTAATAATTTAGAATCCTAGATATAACATATAAAAACCAATAATTAAAATTAAAAGCTCCATGAGGACATTTATCAATACAAATACTACACTCTGTACAAGTAATATAATCGATAAAGGGATACCATATTTTACTCATAACATTTACTCCTAAATGATTAATGATTGGATTGCATTGAAAAAGTACCCTACTATTATAATACCGAAAGTGCAAATTCCTATGAAAAGTGCAAGCAATTTAGGTCTCACTGCTTTACGTAACATAATCAATGATGGCAAGGACAAGGTAGTAACACCCATCATGAAGGATAGAATAGCACCTAGTTGTGCTCCTTTACTTAATAAGGCTTCAGCTACTGGAATAGTCCCAAAGATATCAGCATACATTGGAAAGCCAACAAGAGTAGCAAGGATAACAGCAAAAGGATTACCACCACCTAAAACATTTTCAATCCACGATTGTGGAATCCAGTTATGAATAACTGCACCAATACCAACCCCTATTAATATATAAGGAAATACCTTTTGGAAGGTATCAATTACCTGTT
This sequence comes from Tissierellia bacterium, assembly GCA_028708575.1. GTDB lineage: Bacteria > Bacillota > Clostridia > Tissierellales > Tissierellaceae > UBA3583. The sequence goes on along the minus strand of JAQVYQ010000048.1, from coordinate 2,949 downwards.
CTTTTGCAAAAATTAAACGCTCATGCTTTGTAAGATCAGGAGATTCTATGTCAACACTGCCAGCTGTGGTAATAAAGCTCTCAACGTGTTTCTCCATATGCATCTTTTCAATTATGGTACCACCGATAATTGCAATTATTAGTCCGAGAACAACATATAGAACAGCTACTTTTGCGCCAAAAATACTCATCAAAAGAACAAGAGATCCCAAGTCTACCATAGGAGAGGATATCAGGAAGGAAAAAGTCACTCCCAGTGGCAATCCTGCACTAGTAAAGCCAATAAACAATGGAATGGAAGAACAGGAACAAAATGGTGTTACCGTACCGAGCAAAGCAGCAGCTGTATTTGCACCAATTCCATGAAAGCGTCCCAAAATCTTTTTACTCCGCTCCGGTGGAAAATAACTTTGTATATAGGAAATCATAAAAATTAATGTACAAAGCAGTATTGTTATTTTAATTACGTCATAGAAAAAAAATTGTGCGCTGGCAACCCAGCGGTTGGCAATATCCAAACCTAGAGCTGATAATCCACTACCAATCACCTGGTTAAGCCATTTCATTCCAAGAATTTGACTCTGAAAAAAGTCCCAAATTATCTTAATTATTTGCATGTATAAGACCCTCCCTTTTAATAAGACAAACACATCAAAACTTTTAGATGTATAGTGCCTATAAAAAGCCACCTATTGATGGCTATTTATTTATTACAACAATTACTGTTTAAAATTTCAGTATTCGGTGTTGTTAAACTTTTAATTAGATTAACTGCAAAACCACTACCTTTTTCACTTATTTTGTAATGAGTCCATTTCCCATCCTGTCTACTATCCACTATACCTGATTCACATAGAATCTTCATATGGTAAGATAATGAGGACTGTGCCATATCAAGCTGTTCACCTAAAATGCAAGCACATTCTTCACCGTTTTTAAGTAACTCTAGTATTCGTAACCGTCTTTCATCGGATAAGGCTTTGAACACCATTGTCATCTCTTCATATGTAGTCTCCACTTTTTTCACCTCACATCTAAATTTCTTGATATGATAAATTATATGCTTCAAATCAAGTTTTGTCAATATGTCATCTAATACTTGTAAAATAAATTTAATACTTGTCTATATTAAAAGCCGCTAACTACGTAGAACCCATTAATTAGCAGTCAAGTTCATTATATTTCTACATCAATCTAGATCCAGACTTAAAACCAATTGTCAGCTTATCATTATGCACTGTAATATTTTCAATAAACCGCATTATTCGCTACAGATAGCTTTCTTGGAGAAAAAGGGAGTAAGTAAATAATTCAAGCCTGACCCCATTTACTCCCTTATTTCTCACTCCTTATTGTTAATGCATTTTCTACGGCTTTCATGATTACCTTACTGGAGTTTGTTGCTCCGGATACTGCGTCAACATTTACCGACTGTTCTTTTACAATATTATCAATAATCGTTTCCGCAGATTCTCCTTTGTCGTTCTTGTGCTGTATGAGATTGATCTCTGAGATTGCTCTATTCTTAACGGTAACTTCAACCCTTGCATTTATAAAACCCACATCACAGTCTCCTTCGTAAGTGCCATTCGGGATCGTGGAAAGATCAATTTCATTGATTTGGAGAATTGCTACCTGTTGCTTATAATCATTCACACTTTTGAGATACATTAATAAAGTAATAATACCGACAATTGCAATAGTACCAAGTACATAAAAAAGTATTTTTTTCTTCATAGAATATAACCTTCCTTATTTATTTATATTTATTTACCTTTCGCTAAGATCGATTTTAAGAGTGTCTCAAAGCTGTACTGTAGAAAATTTTCCTTTGTAATTCCAAAAAATTTAGATAGATACTTTTCCTTCTCCACAGCCATCCTAATCACGCTGGAGATACTTGCCCACAGGAGAAATACGGTTTCAATGATATGGATATCACTGCGGATGATACCAGAATTAATTCCCTTCTCAAGCATAGAACCAATCACCTTATTAATCTCTTCTCCGGCATTATATATTTCCTTGTACACCTTTGGTGTCTCATCCAGATCTACATCAACATTGATTTCCCTAAGAAGACATTCATAATAAAATGGATAATCTCTGTGGAAATTAACAAGTGAATAACAAAGATTAAAATATTGCTGGTATATATCCGTGCTTTGTGCAAGTGCTTCTGTAATTGTGTTAAGATACATCTTCATACTGATCAGAGTAATAGAACTTATGATTTCTTCTTTGTTCATAAAATAAACATAGATGGTTGCCTTGCTGTATTCTGCTTCCTTCGCAATGTTATCCATCGTCGTACTTTTTATTCCCTTCTCGAGAAATAATTTCTCGGCAGCCCGGATGATATTCGTTCTATGGAACTGGGCAAGGGCTTCTTTTTTTGTTTCTATCATGTACTCCTCCTTAAACTATCATTATATTAATTAAACTATTAGTTTAATTCAATTATATGGAGGATGAAGGGGGATGTCAATATGAAAAATAATAAATTTATAAATAATAATATTTCTGCAGCAACCCATAATTTACTATACTTAGCTGAAAGTCTATCTGCTAATATGTTATATCTTTTATAGATATTAACTTCCATACTCATTATTGCAAGCAGACCTGGAAATAAAAATGCTGATAATTTCTGCGTGTTTTTTCGCAGAAGTCATCAGCATAATTGCGGTTTAGGTTATTACCAAGGTAAAACTTCATTCCCAATAAATTTATATTAGCATATGTCTTAATACATATTCATAAAATAAACCATTATTCATTTTCCCTTCTAACAACTGGAATCCACACCTCATACACTGCATTTTGAGGATCTGGATTTAAATATACTTCAATATCTGGGGCATTTCCATACTCATATCCTGATGTGGGAAGCTTTTAGAACGACACCTTTTTCTTTAGCTTGTGAGGGTGCAATACCGTGGATATTCTT
>JAQVYQ010000004.1 GCA_028708575.1 Tissierellia bacterium | reverse complement strand
GAAAGGTGGGATGGAACAGGATATCCAAAGGGATTAACAGGAGAAGAAATACCTTTATTTGCTAGGATTATATCAGTTGCAGAAGGCTATGATGCTATGACAAACAAAGTAGGTGGTAAAGGGGTTACCCATGAAGAAGCTATTGATGAGATTAAATCTCAATCAGGAATTAAGTTTGATCCACTGGTAGTTAATAATTTTCTTGAAATAATAAATACATAAATATGTGACTCTAAAGAAAGGAGATGGTGTAATGGAAAAAATTAAAGAGGTTTACGGAATTAAAACAGTAGTAAGTGATAAAGAAGTAGATTATTTACCTGCTTTTCTAAGTCAAGAGGAAATAAAAAGTGTTAGAAATTTTCACGCTACTATTGAAGGCTATAAGGCTACACCTTTAGTAAGTTTAGATGATTTAGCTAAAGGATTAGGAGTTTCTAGGATTTATGTTAAGGATGAATCCTATAGATTTGGATTAAATGCATTTAAAGGTTTAGGAGCTACTTATGCCATAGCAAAGCTTCTATGTGAGAAATTAGATGTTGACATAAATTCAATTAGTTTTGATTATTTAAAATCACCAGAAGTTGCAGAAAGAATAAAGGATATGGTATTTGTTACTGCTACTGATGGAAATCATGGAAGAGCAGTAGCATGGGCAGCAACTCAATTAGGTTGTAAATCTATTGTATATATGCCAAAGGGATCTTCTATAAGAAGGCTACAACATATTAAAGATGCTGGGGCAGATGTTTCAATTACAGATGTAAATTATGATGAAGCTGTAAGAATTGCCAAGAGAAAGGCTGAAGAAATAGGTGGATATGTAATTCAAGATACAGCATGGGAAGGTTATGAAAAAGTTCCTAATTGGATTTGTCAAGGTTATACAACTATGGCTTCTGAAGCAATAGACCAAATGAAACTAGATGGAATTACTAAACCAACCCATTTGTTTTTACAAGCAGGAGTGGGCTCCTTTGCAGGTGCAGTTTTAGGATATTATGCCAATGTATTTAAGGGAGAACTTCCTATTACCACTATAGTAGAGCCTGAAAATGCTGCTACAATATATAAATCTGCATTAACTAATGATGGTGAGCCACATGCTGTTACTGGAGATTTAGAAACTATTATGGCTGGCTTAGCATGTGGAGAGCCAAATGTAGTTACTTGGGAAATTTTAAGGGATTTCGCAAAAGCCTACGTATCATGTCCTGATTATGTTGCTGCTAGAGGAATGAGAATATTAGCAAATCCTGTAGACAATGACAAAAAGGTTATATCAGGTGAATCAGGAGCAGTTGGTTTAGGCCTTGTGTCTCTATTATTAGAAAGAGAAGAATTAAAGGAGCTAAAAGACCAACTCCAATTAGATGAAAACTCAGTAATACTATGCTTTAGCACAGAAGGAGATACAGACCCAGAGCATTACAATAAAGTTGTTTATGACGGGAAAAATCCAAGTCCTTTTGAATAAATATTATTAATAAAATTTAAATATTATATGGGTTTAAAACCATATGGCGCCGATGAAGAGGTAAAAGGTTTCAAGGGGGCAAGTAGCTTTGATTTAACTGTGTCAATAGCTGAAGCTTTAAAATAATCATTTTTTATTTTGTTAACTTTAGGAATGATATTTAACGGATTAATAAATACAGGATTCTTAGGACAATTTCCACCTGCCTTAGAAGAATTACACGGTCCAGTTATAGCTGCAACTATAATATCTTTGTATTCTCTTGTGGGCATATCGAAGTATATGGGTTTGTAAATAGTGCCAACCAACTTGGTTTAACTTTTGGTTCATTATTTGTAGCATTTATATTTGATACTTCAGGTTCATATAGGATTGCTTGGATAATTATGATAGTATTTACAATAGGTATGATGCTAAGTTGTATAACATCATATAAAACATCAATAAAATACAGAAAAGAAGTCATATAGCAGATGAATAAGGGAATTATCCAAGCCTGAGCCCTAACTCAGGCAAGGCTGACCCCAATACAGGGAGCATATTTTAACACAAGAAAGGAATGGCGTATGGAATATAACAAGTTAAAAGAAAAGGTTTATAGTTGTATTGATTCCCAGGTAGGGAAAGCTTTTGAATTAAATAAGTATCTATTTAATAACCCAGAACTTTCACATAAAGAATATCTTGCCTATGAAAAGTATTTGGAATTGCTAAGAAATGAGGGAATAGAAGTAGAGGAAAAGTTTTTAGGACTTGATACTGCTTTTAAAGCCATTATTCACGAAGACAAAGATTCGGATATTAAAATAGGTATTCTTGCAGAGTATGATGCTCTTCCTGATATAGGACATGCATGTGGGCACAGTGCTAGTGGATCATTAAGCTTTTTAGCGGCCTTAGGACTTCATAAGAATAAAGAATATCTAAAAGGTAATATATATCTATTTGGAACTCCAGGAGAGGAAGCTAATGGCGCTAAAGTAGATATGGCTGGCTCAGGTGTATTTGATGATTTTAGCTATGTAATTATGATTCATATGTCTGATAAGAATCAAATTAGCTCCAAAATTCTAGCTTTAGATGCATTGAATTTTGAATTTTATGGAAGCCCTTCTCATGCTTCAGCATCTCCTTGGAATGGTAGGAATGCTGTAAATGGAATGACTTTATTCATTCACGCACTTGATATGATGCGTCAACAATTAAGGGATGAAACTAGAATTCACGGAACTATTAAGAATGGTGGCTCGGTACCAAATATAATTTCTGATTATGCTTTTTGTGAATATTGGTTTAGGTATAAGAAAAGGGACTATTTAAATGAAGTAGTAAAAATGGCTCATGATGCAGCAGAGGGATGTGCAAAAGCAACACAGACAAGAGTGAAAATATCAGAAGCAACAAAATCTTTAGATGATTTACGGCCTACACCATATTCTGATAGCCTTATTAAAGATATTTATGAGAACCTTGGGGTTGAAGTGGACAAAGGGCTTGTTGAGTCCCTTGGCTCATCAGATATTGGAAATTTAAGCTACAAGTGTCCAGCATTGCATCCAACGATTTCTATTTCTGATAGGCCTGTATCTACTCATACCCGAGAATTTGCACAATGTATATTAACAGATAAAACAAAATGGGCAATAGATAAGGGGTCCAAAATTATAGCTACATACATATTAAAATCTTTATATGATGATAGTATAATTGAAAATATGAGAAAAGATTTTGAAAGACCATAAAAAAGAAGGCTGAACAATATTGTTCAACCTTCTTTTAAATATTTATTATATATTTTGAAGTCTAAGCTTTTAACAATTCTTCAGCTGAAATACCTGGAGTTGTCATTCCAAAAGGCTCTAATATTTTATCTAGAGTAGCTTCATCAATTATTTTCTTTTCTAATAATAATTCTCTAAGAGAGTTACCAGTACTTATTGCTTCTTTAGCAACTTTTGCAGCTTCTGTATAACCAATATGTGGAACTAAAGCAGTTATAATTCCTACACTGTTATTAACCATATCTTCCATTCTTTCCTTATTTGCAGTTATTCCATTGATACAATGTTCAATAAATGTATCTATAGCTCCTGCTAATGTTCTTAGAGATTCAAACATATTGTAGAAAATTACTGGTTCAAAAGCATTTAGTTCTAATTGTCCGCCTTCTGCTGCCATTGTTATTGTGACATCATTTCCTATTATATTGAAAGCTACTTGTGATACAACCTCTGGAATTACAGGATTTACTTTACCTGGCATAATGGATGAACCATTTTGTCTAGATGGTAGATCTATTTCTTTGAATCCACATCTTGGGCCAGATGACATTAATCTTAAGTCATTTGACATTTTAGATAAAGATACTGCACAGGTTTTTATGATTGAGGATACATATACAAAACCATCTAGATTTTGAGTACCATCAATTAAATCTGGTGTTTGTGTTAAATCAAGACCTGTTACCTTTGCAAGATTAGGTACTACTTTCTTCACATAATCTTCATCTGCATTTAAACCTGTCCCAATTGCAGTTGCTCCTAAATTTACGACTGACATGGTTTCGATTGCTTTGTCAAATCTAGCAATATCTCTTTTTACAACACTGTTGTATGCATTAAATTCTTGTCCTAGTCTTATAGGTATAGCATCTTGCATTTGTGTTCTTCCCATTTTAATACAATCATCAAATTCTGTCGCTTTTTTATCTAGAGCTTCTGACAAATTAATCAATCTTTGCTTTGCTTCTTGTAAAAGTCTTATTGTTGCGATTTTACCTGATGTTGGGAATACGTCATTAGTAGATTGGCCATAGTTAACATGGTCATTAGGGTGAACTAAACTATAATCACCTAATTCTCCGCCAAGTATTTCTATTGCTCTGTTAGCGATAACTTCATTAGAAGCCATATTATGGCTAGTGCCAGCCCCGCCTTGAATTGGATCTACAATAAATTGATCATGATATTCTCCATTAATTACATCATCGCAAGCTTGGACCATTGCATTTTTTACTTTTTCATCAATTAAACCAACTTCATTATTTGTAATAACACAGGCTTTTTTAATCTCCGCAATGGACTTTATTATTTCTGGATCCATTTTTCTACCTGTTATTTGAAAGTTTTCATAGGCTCTCATACTATGAACTCCGTAATATGCATCTTTAGGAACGTTACATGTACCTACTGTATCTCTTTCGATTCTATATGTTTCATTACTATTTGTCATTGTCATTCTCCTTTGCCTTTTTAAAAATTAAAATATTTTTCCATTTATATTAGCTATAAATAAGTCGCACAAACACTTGTGGAACTTATATTGTTTATTTTTTATCAACCTACTGCCTGTTACTTTTCAAGGTTAAAGGAGGCCATAAGCCTCCTTTCATCTAATTATTGAACGGTTTCTTTTGCAAAATCAGTGTTCCAAATTTCTTCGTTAAATTCGCCTTCTTGTTTTGAGATTATTGATGTACAAACTGAGTCTCCAGTAATATTCATAGCAGTTCTACCCATATCATATATTCTGTCTATACCAAATATTAGTCCTACCCCTTCAATAGGTAAACCTACTGTTGTTAATACCATTGAAAGCATTATTGCGCCAGCACCAGATACTCCTGCTGTACCAATTGATGCCAATGTAGCTGAAAGTACGATCATAAGTGCCATATTAAGTGTTACATCAATTCCATATGCCTGTGCAATAAATACTGCCGCAACTCCTTGATATATAGCTGTACCATCCATATTTATTGTACTACCTAATGGAATAGAAAATGCTGAAACATCCTTTGAAGCACCTATCTTGTTTACAGTAATATCCATATTTACTGGTAATGAAGCTGCACTACTAGCTGTTGAAAATGCTATCAACATTGCTGGATAAAGCTTTTTAATGTACCTAACAATTGACATTCCACCAAGTACTCTTAGAAGTCCACCGTATACAAATATTAAGTGTAAAGCTAAGGCTATATAAACTGCAATTACACTTTTACCTAATGGAATTATTACTTCAACCCCTAGTTGCCCAAATGTTCTAGCTACTAGTGCAAATACTCCTATAGGAGCTAATTTCATTACTATAGCAACTAATTTCAAAACTAATTCATTTAATTCTTCAAATAATGCCAGTACCTTTTTACCCTTATCACCTATCATTGTCAATGCTATACCAGTAAGTATTGCAAATACGATGATTTGAAGCATATTGCCTTCTGCTAAAGCTTGAATTGGATTTCTTGGTACCATTTCATAAAGTACTTGTGCTATTGGTGTAGCTTCCTTTGCGGCATACTCTACTTGATCAATAGCCCCCATATCTAAGCCTATACCAGGACTGATTATAAATGCCATAGCAAGTCCTATGACGATTGCAACTGCAGTGGTTGCTAAGTAAAACGCTAGTGTTTTACCACCAATTCTTCCTAATTTCTTGACGTCACCCATACTAGCTGATCCGTTTACTAGAGAAACGAATACTAAAGGTACTACGCACATCATTATTGATCTTAGAAAAATTTGACCTACGAATTGGAAGATACCATCAAGTAAAATTGCGTCTCTTAAAGTACCGCTTGGCATATAATAAACAATAATACCTACAATAGCGCCAATTAGTAACCCCACAAGAACCTTTACTGAAAACGACATCTTCTTTACTTCTTTTGTCACTTTAACCCCTCCTTAAATATTAGTTTTAATATTTACTTCACATTAATTATATACTTTAATAAGAATTTGTCAATTCTGATTGTTTAAACAATTGATGCAATTTGTTAAAAGTTTTTCAAATAAGCCAAAATTCAGAATACAGTAGTAAAACTTCTTAAGATTTTATATATATGAATTAAACTTAAGAGGAGGCTTTTATATGATAATAGATATATCACATCATCAGTGTCCTAAGCATATGGATTATGATAGATTATCTGAACAAGTTGATTTAGCAATTATTAGAACCCAATATGGTAGTAATCTAATAGATAGATATTATCAGACTCATCATAGGGAGTTTCAAAGAAGAGGTGTGCCTACTGCAAGTTATGCTTGGGTAAGAGGCATTTCAATGCATGATATGGAAGTAGAGGCAAAGAATTATTATAGCAGAACAAAAGAGCATAATCCAGCCTTTTATTTTTTGGATGTAGAAGAGAGAAGTATGGATGATATGCGTAGTGGAGTTCATGCTTATGTGAATAAATTAAGGGAATTAGGAGCTAAGAAGGTAGGGGTTTATATTGGACACCAGCTATATGCGAGTTTAAATTTAAAACTTGATGAAGTAGATGCTATTTGGATACCTCATTATGGTAAAAATGACGGAAGGGCTAACAGTAAACCTCATTTTCAATGTGACATTCATCAATATACATCTTTAGGTAGACTTGATGGCTATAGTGGTAATTTAGACTTCAATAGGATTATAAGTGATAAACCATTATCATATTTTACAGGTATTCTAAGTAAAAATGATATTAGACATAGTACTTCAGAGTGGTCAGGAGATGCTTGGAAATGGGCAGTAGATTTAGGCTTTCTTGACGGAACAAGACCAAAAGATCCAGTCACTCGTGAAGAATTAGCTCTTGTTTTGAGAAGAGTTAATTTCCATATAAGCAATAATAATCAATTATAAAAAATATTGTCATCCTGAGACGCGCGATATTAACCTTGCTAACGAAGGATCTGGGGCATTAACCCTAGATTCTTCGGCTACGCCTCTGAATGACAATTTTTTGTTATATTAGATTCTAACTTGATGATATACTTTTTTGCCTTTTCTTATTAATATCTTATTGCCTTTAAAATCATCTAAAGTCACCATTTTATCTATAGCTTCAATTTTAACATCGTCTATTGAAATCCCGCCTTGTTCAACGAGTCTTCGACCTTCTCCATTAGATTTTGTAAGGCCTAGGTCTTTCAGTAAATCAAGAATTCCAATTCCTTCTTCAAATACTTTTTTATCCAATTCAGTAAATGGTATAGCCGATTCGTCACCACCATCAGCAAATAGTGCTCTGGAAGCTTCTTGAGCTTTTTTTGCTTCTTCTTCGTTATGAATTATCTTTGTTACCTCAAAAGCTAATACTTCTTTAGCTTTATTAATTTCTGCTCCCTTTAGAGCTCCAAGTCTTCTTACTTCATCCATAGATAAGAAGGTTAGTAAGCTTAAGAATTTTTCAACATCTCTATCGTCACAATTTCTCATGTATTGATACAATTCATATGGTGATGTCTTTTCTGGGTTAAGCCAAATTGTTCCTGCTTGGGTTTTCCCCATCTTAATACCTTCTGCTGTAGTCAAAAGTTTAAATGTCATTGCGTATACTTTGTCATTTTCAAGCTTTCTAACTAAGTCGTAGCCACCAAGTATATTGGACCATTGATCACTACCACCTACTTGAAGTTTACACTTGTGCTTTCTATATAGGTGTAGGTAGTCATAGGATTGCATAAGTTGATAGCTAAACTCAAAAAAAGTAAGTCCTTGTTCTAACCTTGTTTTATAGGCGTCTTCTGTAAGCATTTTGTTTACTGAGAAGTGAACGCCTACTTCTCTCATGAAATCAACAAAATTCAAATCCAAGAGCCAATCTGCATTATTCTCTAATAGTGCATTGTCATCACTAAAATCAATAAACTTACCTAATTGTTCTCTAAACTTTTCAGCATTGTAGTTGATTGTTTCCTTTGTTAGTACTTGCCTCATGTCTGATCTTCCAGTTGGGTCACCAACCATTGTTGTACCTCCACCAAGAAGGGCAATAGGTCTGTGCCCTGCTTTTTGCATATGCATCATTACCATCACTTGTAGGAAATGGCCTAATGTAAGGCTGTCTGCAGTTGCATCAAAACCAATATAAAATGTTACCTTTTCCTTTTCTAGTAATTCTCTTAATTCATTTTCAAAAGTTACCTGATCAATATATCCTCTTTCTTCTAAAACAGTTAGTATGTTACTCATTTTCTCCTCCTTGTATTACTCTTATAAACAAAAAAAGGTTTCTCACATCCAAAGGACGAGAGAAAACCCGTGGTACCACCTTAATTTGCTAAAAGCCTCTACCCACGTAAAGTGTGGCGACTTTGCGATTCTTTATTGAGGAATTGTAATTCACAAAATAATTGTTATAGACATCTCACTATAGTCTAATCTCTGTGAAACAAAACTATTTTGTTACTTTTTCCAATCGCAACTATTAACTCAATTAAGGATATATTATTATAAAAGTCTAAAAATGTCAACTATTCTGCTACAGTTATTTCAAGGCTGTTTTCCCATAGACCATGGATATTACAATAACTTACAGCATATAGTATACCAGATTTTTCAGCTTTGAATTTGAATTTTGCTACATACTCTGTAGATACTCCTAGTTCTCCGTGAGCATTAAATTCAGAAGTTCCAACTTCAACAGGGAAGTTACTTCCTTCTGGTTGGAAATAAACCTTTATCCAAGCAATATGATGTTCTAAGGTATTAGGGTGAGCAATTTCTTCTCCTATAACAACTTTTATTGCAACTAGATCTTTATTTTCCTCATTTTGTTTTACATGGATTACAGGTACGTGTTTTTCACCTTTCCAATCTCCACTTTGAATTAAACTACTTATTTTTTTCAAATATATAACCCCCTATAATTATTTTCAATATTAGTTTTATTATACCCCTGGATATAATATTTACACAATTAAATTAAATATAAGGGTACAATAAGTTTACTTTGGTTATTGCCATATGTTAAAATAGATATTAACCAGATACCATAAAAGGTATCTTAACGAGGAGAGATGTAATGGGTAATTTGGAATTAATCGCAACTACCACATTTGGATTGGAGGCGGTTTGTAAACGTGAATTGGTGGATTTAGGTTTTGATAATATAAAAGTAGAAAATGGTAAAGTCATTTTTTCAGCAAGCGAGAAGGATATCCCTACAGCAAATTTATGGTTAAGAACTGCTGATAGAGTATTGCTTAAGATGGGTGAGTTTAAGGCTCTTACTTTTGATGAACTGTTTGAAAAGACAAAGGCCTTGCCATGGGATGAATGGATACCTGAGGATGGCAATTTCCTAGTAGAGGGTAAAAGTATATCCTCTAAACTATTTAGTATTTCAGATTCTCAAAGAATAGTAGAAAAGGCTATTGTTGAAAAACTTAAAACTAAATACGATATTGATTGGTTTCCAAAATCAGGTGCTAAATTTACAGTTGAGGTTTCTTTGCTTAAGGATATTGCAACACTAACTATTGATACTTCTGGAGAAGGACTTCATAAAAGAGGTTATAGAGATAGGGCAGGGGATGCTCCTATAAAGGAAACTTTAGCTGCAGCTATGATACTTTTGAGCTATTGGAATAAGGAAAGAACTCTTTTTGACCCTTTTTGTGGTTCAGGTACTATCCCTATAGAAGCAGCTATGATTGGGAGAAATATCGCTCCAGGTCTAGATAGAAAGTTTGCGTCTGAAGAATGGGAAAGGATAGACAAAGAGTATTGGAAAGAGGCAAGAAAGAAGGCATTTGAAGCAATTGACAATGATGTAAAATTGGATATTATGGGATGTGATATTGATAAAAGATCAATATTGCGCTCTAGGGATAATGCTACAAATTTAGGTTTGGAAGAGGATATTCAATTTTTTATGAAAGATATGAGAGATGTGGACTTAAAGGATAATTATGGTGTAGTGGTTACTAATCCGCCTTATGGAGAAAGAATTGGTGAAAAGGAAGAGATAGATCTACTTTATACTGATTTAGGTAAAAAATTTAAAGAATTTAAAACTTGGTCGATATATGTTATTACATCAGAGGAGAATTTTGAAAAAATATATGGTAAAAAGGCAGATAGAAAGAGAAAACTCTATAATGGTAGGATAAAAGTAGACTATTATCAATTTTATGGTCCTAGACCACCTAAAGAATAAGAATGGAGGATGATAGTATGAATATTTATACTAAGACAGGTGACAAAGGGAGTACTTCATTATTTGATGGTATAAGGGTGCCTAAGAATCATATTAGGGTAGAAAGCTATGGGACTATTGATGAATTAGGAACAGTGTTAGGAGTAGCTAAGCATTTTGTTGAAGATGAAGACATTAAGAAAACAGTTGATTATATACAGAACAAACTATTTACAGTTGCTACGAATTTGGCTACTGAAGATCCAGAAAAAGTTAAGCATCATATATTAGAAGAAGATATAGGTTATTTAGAAAAGATAGTAGATAAATACATGGGATTGTTAGATAATCCAACTGGATTTATTGTCCCTGGTTCAAATGTAAAGTCTGCTTATTTACATGTTGCTAGAACTGTTTGTAGAAGGGCTGAAAGAAGGATAATCTCATTATCTGAACTAGCGGATATAGACCCCTTAGTTGTAAAGTATATTAATAGATTATCTGATACATTATATGCTATGGCAAGATATCTGGAAGATACTCAAGTAGATGTGCAATATTAGCTTCTAAAAAAGTTCTTATTATAATACCTAATAATTCTAATAACTTATAGAATTATTAGGTATTATAGGATACAATATTTATAAAGATATTGTTAAAAACTAATATAATTAGATAGCGATAACTTATTATGCCGACTAAGGCAAACGGGTGATTATTATGATGATGAATAGGGAAGAATTAGAAAAGAAAATTATCGGATTTGAAGATGATGTAATACTAGATTATCATGTTTTAGATGGTATGGCTGATTGGGTGCGGGTTGTTGATAAAAGAGGTATTACAATATTTGCAAATAGCGCTATGAAAAGAGATTTAGGAGATTGTATCATAGGGATTGAATGCTACCAAGCATATGGTAGAGAACATAAATGTTCATTTTGTATTACAAATAGAAGTATACAAAGTGGCGAAGTCATGCAAAAAGAAGAAATTATTAATGGGCACTATTATTCTGTGAAAAGCTCACCCATTATTAATGGTAATGGGAACATTACTGCTGCTGTAGAAGTATTTAGAGATGTTACAAGGGAGCGAAAATTAGAGTTAGAGCTAATTGATAGAAATAGGAAGATGAGTAAGGACTTGATATTTGCAAAGAAAATCCAAGAAAGGATTCTTCCTAATAAGGGCATCCTTGGAAATATAAGTATTGATTATATTTTTCAACCTTCAGAATTCCTTAGTGGAGATATGTTTGATGTGTTTCAATTTGACGATGATAATATAGGAATCTATATATGTGATGTAGTAGGCCATGGTATAGCGGCTTCTATGATGACTATGTTTATTAGGCAAACAATGCGTGGAATAGTTGAAGATATAATTGATCCAGCAGATGCTTTAACAGAACTTCACAGAGTATTTATGAATTTAAATTTAGAAGCAGACAAATATTTTACTATGTTTTGTGGAAGATATAATAGGGTAAATCATGAATTCTCGTATTCTAACGCTGGTCACAATTGTGCACCTATTAAGTATAACAATAGAGGATATGAATTATTGGAGATGAAAGGTTTTCCAATATCTAAATTATTTGATTATATGGAATATGAAGAAAAAACAATTCAATTATGTAAGGATGACAAAATTCTTTTCTATACAGATGGCATAATTGAAGCTAAAGATTATAATGGTAAGGAGTTTGGAGTGAAAGGAATTTTGGATATAGTTGAAGAAAATTCAAAAAATCTTCTTGAAGAAATAGAAAATAAATATATATACCATAGTTGGGGCGAACAGTATGATGACTATGCCTTGGTTCTTATGGAAGTAATAGAATAAAACAATAAAACCTAGAATATTTTTTCTAGGTTTTAATATAAAGGGGGGACATTTATGAGTATTGAATTAGATTACTCAAATAGTTTTGTAAAAGCACATGAAATGAATTATATTGAACCTTCTATTATTAAAAGTCACAAACTATTACACAAAAATGAAGGTGCTGGTAGTGAGTTTACTGGTTGGGTTAATTTGCCTGAGACATATGACAAAGAAGAATTTCAAAGAATAATACTAGCATCAGAGAGAATTCAAAACAATTCTGAAGTTTTCGTAGTAATTGGGATTGGTGGCTCATATTTAGGAGCAAGAGCATGTATAGAGGCATTAAGTCATAGTTTTTATAATGAAATTGCCAAAGAAAAAAGGGAAACTCCCCAAATTTATTTTATAGGAAACAATATTTCTAGTAACTATTATTTGGATATTTTTGATGCTATAGAAGGCAAGGATATAAGCATTAATGTTATATCTAAATCAGGTACTACTACTGAATCTGCAATAGCTTTTAGAATATTTAAAGAGTATATTGAGAAAAAGTATGGAAAGGAAGAAGCAAAAAATAGAATCTATGCTACAACTGATAAGGCTAAAGGAGCTTTAAGAAAACTATCTGAAATCGAAGGATATGAAACATTTGTTATACCTGATGAAATAGGTGGAAGATATTCTGTTCTTACTGCTGTTGGCTTGTTACCAATTGCAGTTGCAGGTATAGATATAAATAGAATAATGGGAGGAGCATTAAGCGGACAAGAAGAGTATTCTAATGATAAAATAGATAAAAACTCATGTTATCAATATGCAGCTTTGAGAAATATATTATATAGAAAAGGTAAAGCTATAGAAATATTAGTAAATTATGAACCCTCCTTACAGTATTTTGCAGAATGGTGGAAACAATTGTATGGAGAATCAGAAGGCAAGGATGGTAAAGGAATATATCCGGGAAGTGCCAATTTTACAACAGATTTACATTCCATTGGACAATTGATACAGGATGGTCAAAGAAATATATTTGAAACAACAATTAATATTGAACAAGCGAGAAGAGATTTTGAACTTAAGGAAGATGAGGATAATTTAGATGGATTAAACTTCTTGGCAGGTAAAACACTTGACTTAGTAAACAAAAAAGCCTTTGAAGGTACATTGATGGCTCATGTAAATGGGAATGTACCAAATTTAATAATTAATGTACCCAGACTAGATGAGTTTTATTTTGGGAAGTTGATATATTTCTTCGAAAAGGCTTGTGCTATTTCTGGATATACTCTAGGAGTGAATCCATTTGACCAGCCAGGTGTTGAAGAATACAAGAAAAACATGTTCAAACTTTTAGGAAAACCAGGGTATTAGTGAAGAGGGAACAACGAACAGTGAACAACGAACAGTGAACAACGAACAGTGAACAATTTAGTGGTGGCGACTTTCATAGATAGACCCCAATAATTGTGCATTGATATAGTTCATATGCAACGAATACCAAATTCATGCCAGTGTGACCAGCAAATGAATTTGAGTTACTGCGTTCCTCATTCTACTGGGTATACAACTCAGAATTGTAAACTGTGTATTGCAAACTATATAAATGGATACAATAATGATTAGCAATGGAGGTTTGTTATGAAAACTTTTGTTAAGGTCTTTTTTGTATCTTTTTTATGTTTTTTTGTATCAGCAAGTTTTGGAGTTTTTGCTTCCTTAAAGAAGAATGATATGGATATAGGTGAAAATATAGGGTTTGGTCATTCTGAAAAACAGGATTTTTCTCGAGCTTTAGTAAATAAATTGGAGAAAGAACCTAAATCTGAAGAATCTTTTTCAACCTTAGATGAAGCTATAAAAAATAGTTCTAGGATAAACTTCCTTATTCTTGGAATGGAAGATACTAGAACTGATACAATTCTATTAGCCTCTTTCAATGAAGAATCAAAGAAAGCAGATATTGTGTCTATACCAAGAGACACCTATATTCACAGAAAAGGCTATGGTGCAGGTGACCAAAGAAAGATTAATGCTGTTTATGGAAGCCACGGAGTTGATGGGATCAAGCAAACAGTATCATATATATTAGATGATATACCAGTACATCATTATGCAATGATTGATTATGACGGAGTGATTAAAATTATTGACTTGTTTGGTGGAGTAGAGGTGGATGTACCTTTTGATATGAAATATGTGGATGATATTGATGATCCGCCATTAAATATTAATATTAAAAAGGGAAGACAGATTTTAGATGGGAAGAATGCTTTAGATTTTATGAGATGGAGAAAAAATAATGATAATAATGGCTATATTGATGGCGATTTAGGAAGAATTAAAGCACAGCAACAGGTTTTGGATTCCTTAAGCAAAAAGATATCCGAGAATTTACTAACTGTCATAACAAGAGGATATCATTATGTTGATACAGATATTGGGATTATGGACTTGATATCCTATGGTAAAAATGCTATAGGAATGGAGAAAGGAAACATTAGCTTCTATACATTACCTGGTCAACCGGACTACAGACCAATCAACAAAAAAATATATTCCTACTATGTATATAATCAAAAGGAAGTTAAAGCCATGCTTGAGGATATATATAACGTAAAGAAGCAGTGAAGAGTTAAGAGTGAAGAACTAAGAGTGAACAATGAACAGTGAACAACAAACAAGGTATTGGTGGGCTTTGGTCGCCTGTCATTCCGCCGCCTACCCCCTTGTGGGGTGAGCCTGTCGAAGAATCTTGTTTTATCATTAACTCTTAGTTCTTAGTTATTCACTATTCACTGTTATTTACTACATTGCTTTTTTACCATTTGAATTATTTATTAGGTTTTTCCCTATTTGGTATATATTTCCTGCACCCATTGTTATGACGATGTCGTCATATTTGGCTTCTTGCATTATAAATTCTTCTATTTCTTCAAAAGAACCTAAATATATAGCCTTATTTCCATTATTCTTGATTCTATTGGCTAAATCCTTAGAGTGTATCTCACCTTTATCTACTTCTCTTGCAGCATATATATCCGCTATTACAGTTATGTCTGCATCTGTAAATGCTTCAGAAAAACTATTTAAAAGTGATTTTGTTCGTGTAAAAGTATGAGGTTGGAAGATACAGATTATTCTACTTTTTGAACTGTTTCTTACAGCCTTTAAACTTGCCTTTATTTCTGTTGGATGATGAGCATAATCATCTAGTACTTTTATTTCATCCATATATCCTATTAATTCTAATCTTCTATGAACTCCTTGATATAAAGACAGATACTTAGAAATATTATCAAGTTTTAGACCTACTATATGAGTAGCTGCTATAGCTGCAAGTGAATTATAGATGTTGTGATTGCCCATAACGGTTAAATTTATTTCATAAAATTCCTTGTTTTTATTATTCAAAGTGTATTTTGGGTATCCTTCTTCTGATATGGATATATTTTCTGCTTTGTAGTCGCATTTGCTGTCAATTCCAAATGTTATAACTTTAGCTTTTGTAGCATTAATCACTTTTTGTGCATGAGGATCATCAGTATTTATAATTAAATAATCTTCTTCGGTTAAGTTTTCACCATATTTAACAAATGTATTAACTATATGATCCAAATTTTCAAAGTAATCCAGATGATCTTCATCCATGTTCAAAATAATTACAATTGAAGGATAGTACTTTAATATATTTGCTTTATATTCGCATGCTTCTGTAATAATAAATTTATCATTACCTAGTTTTACATTTCCACCAATTTCATCTAACTCTCCTCCAAGCAATATAGTTGGATTTAAGTTTCCGTGTGTTGCAATTGTAGATAACATACTTGTTGTAGTGGTTTTTCCATGAGTGCCAGAAATAGCTATTGATGTTTCATAATTTTTCATTAGAGCACCTAAGAAAGTAGCTCTGTCTACTATAACCACAGAAGAATTAATTGCTGCTTCTAATTCTAAATTATCTTTTGAAATAGCATCAGTATAAATAATTAAATCTGCACCTTTAATATTATCTTCACTATGTCCTATGTATATTTTTGCTCCAAGATTTTCTAATCTATTTATTATTCCGCTTTCTTTTGTATCTGTGCCGCTTACTTTATAGCCTTTCTCTAATAATATTTCAGCAAGGCCACTCATACTTATACCACCAATTCCAATAAAATGTACATGTGAGTAATCATGGTTGTTTAATAAAAATTCGAACATGTTTCGCTTCCTCCTAAACCTCTATTATAACTCTATTATAACCATTAATTTTAATATTATTGTATTCATTACTATTATTCATTTCACTGCAAATTATATCATATCAAAAATTATAATAAAGAACAATAAATTCAATTTTTTAAGGAAATTAAATAATTTTTGAAAAAATTATAAAAATTTTCAAAAAAAAGAAGGATATTTGAAAATTATGTAGAATATATACACAAAGTATGATTTACAAAAAACAAGGTGGTGAATGACAATGAAGATTACAGACGTTAGGGTAAGAAAGGTTGCGGAGGATGGTAAGATGAAGGCAATCGTTTCCGTGACTTTTGATGATGAGTTCGTAGTTCATGATATTAAGGTCATTGAAGGTCAGAATGGATTGTTTATAGCTATGCCAAGCAGGAAAATGGCTGATGGTGAATTTAGAGACATCGCTCACCCTATTAATGCCGCCACTAGGCAAAAGATTCAAGAAGCGGTTTTTGAGGAGTATGAAAAGATTTTAGCTACAGAGTAATTGGGAGCCAATTTATGGCTCTCTTTACTTTTTTGTGAATTTTCAAGGTATACAATACTTAAAAGTTTATTTTTTTAGGCTTTTTATATAGACTAATTATGAAAATAAGATAAAATAGAATATGAAGTTCAAGATTAGAGGTGATACATATGAATATTGCAATCATATTAGCAGCAGGTGAAGGATCAAGGATGAAATCCAATACACCAAAAGTGTTACATAAAATTTGTGGCAAATCTTTATTAACTTATGTTATGATCGCTTGTAGAAAAGCTAAAATAAATAAGAATATAGTCATTGTTGGTCATGGGAAAGAAAAGATAATGGACATCTATAAAGATGACACAGTTTCTTTTAAGGAACAACCTATATATGATGGTGCTCCTTATGGTACTGGTTTTGCCGTAATGCAAGGTATTGATGAAGTTCCAGATGATAGTATTGTTACTATTCTTTGTGGGGATACTCCATTAATAACTGATAATACTATTAATGAATTGATGACTTATCATAAGGATGGGAATTTTTCGGCTACAGTAGTAACTGCTACATTAGAAGATGCTACAGGCTATGGTAGAATTGTCAGAAAGGAATCTGGCAATATACTTAAGATAGTAGAGCAAAAAGATGCAGATGATGAAGAATTACAGATAAAAGAAGTTAATTCTGGGATGTATTGTTATAATGGTGGAGCTTTAAAATACGCTCTAAGAAAAATAGATAACAATAACTCCCAAAAGGAATACTACTTAACAGATGTTATAAGCATTTTAAATGATGAAGGATATAAGGTTGGGGCTTATAATATTAAGGATTCAAATGAAATTTATGGTGTAAATACAAGGATTCAACTTTCTGAATGCGAAGCTGAAATGAGAAAGAGAATCAATAACAAATTGATGCTTGAAGGAGTTACATTGGTAGATCCTAATAGTAGCTACATTGAAGATGATGTAAGTATTGGACGTGATACCATTATTTATCCAGGTGTTACTCTTGAAGGGACTACTACAATAGGTGAGAATTGTAGTATAAAAGGTACAACAAGAATTGTCAATAGTAATATAGGAAATAGTGTTTATATTGAATCTACACTGATAGAAGAAAGCACTATTGGAGATAAATGCCATATAGGACCTTTCGCCCATTTAAGACCTAATTGTAAATTGGGTAAAAATATAAAGATAGGAAATTTTGTAGAAGTAAAGAATTCTACTTTAGGCGATAATACTAAGGCTAGCCATTTATCTTATGTTGGTGATGCCGATATAGGTAGTAATGTAAATATTGGATGCGGAGTTGTCTTTGTTAATTACAATGGAAGGGAAAAGTTTCGTTCCATTATAGATGACAATGCATTTATTGGGAGTAATTCTAATGTCGTAGCACCAATTCATATATCTGAATGGGGCTACATTGCTGCGGGTTCAACTATTACCGATGATGTAGGTGAAGGAGAGTTATCGATTGCTAGAGCAAGACAAGTTAACAAAACTGGATGGGTAGAAGAAAAAGGTTTAAAAAAACATAAATAAAAATTCAAGGAGGAAACTCAAATGAACCAGTGTTTTGGGGATATAAAAGTATTTACAGGTAATGCCAATAAAGATTTTGTTGAAAAGGTATGTGAAGAATTACAAATTAAAGTTGGTAAATGTGTTGTAGCTCATTTTAGTGATGGTGAAATAAATGTTGCTATAGATGAAACAGTTAGAGGTTGCGATGTTTTTATAATTCAACCAACACATTCTCCTGTAAATGATAATTTAATGGAATTATTAATCATGATCGATGCATGTAAGAGAGCTTCTGCAGGAAGAATTAACGCTGTTATACCATATTATGGATATGCAAGACAAGATAGAAAAACTAAGCCTAGAGAACCGATTACAGCTAAACTAGTAGCAGATTTATTACACACCGCTGGTGCTGATAGAGTTGTAACAATGGATTTACATGCAGGCCAAATTCAAGGGTATTTTGATATTCCAGTAGATCATTTATCTGCAATACCAAGATTGGCCGATTACTTTACATTTTTAAAAGGAACTGATTCTGTTGTAGTTTCTCCTGATTTAGGTGGGGTTACAAGAGCTAGAATTTTTGCTAATATTTTAGATTTACCAATAGCAATAATTGAGAAAAGAAGACCAAAGCCAAATGAGTCTGAAGTTATGAACATAATAGGTGATATAAAAGGTAAAAATGCAATTATTGTAGATGATATAATAGACACTGCTGGTACTATTGTAAAGGCTGCTAGTGTATTGAAAAGTTTTGGTGCTAAAAAAGTTTATGGATGTGCTACTCATGGAGTCTTGTCAGGACCTGCACTAGGTAGAATTTGCAATTCAGAACTTGAAGAATTTATTATCACTGATACAATTCGTTTAGAAGAAGAATGCAAAAATTATAAGATTAAAGTAGTTAGTGTTGCACCATTATTTGCAAAGGCAGTAAGAAATATAAATAATAGTGCATCAGTAAGTACTATTTTTGAATAGGAGGAGATAAATTGTTTCTTGTTATAGGATTAGGAAATCCTGGAAAGGATTATGCTAATACGAGACACAATGCAGGTTTTAATACTATTGACATCCTTTCAAAGAAATATAATATTGCTATAAATAAAATAAAATTTAAAGCAGTTTTTGGTGAAGGTAAGATTGGTTCTGAAAAGGTCATCTTAGTTAAGCCTCAAACCTTTATGAATAATAGTGGAATCTGCGCAAGGGAAATAGTTCAGTTCTACAAAGTACCTGTGGAGAATATAATTGTAATAGTTGATGATGTAGATATTGATTTTGCTACTGTACGTGTTAAGGCTAAAGGTAGTTCTGGATCACATAATGGTTTAAAATCAGTAATATATCATATACAAAGTGATGAATTTCCTAGAGTGAAAATTGGCATAGGTAAAAAATATGAAAATCAAGATTTAGCAGATTTTGTCTTAAGCAGATTTTCAAAAGATGAACAAGCTGATATTGAGGATGCATTAATAAGTGCAGCTGAAGCAGTAGAAACTATTATTAAAGAAGATATAAACATAGCGATGAATAAATTCAATATAAAGAACAAAGCCCAGGATTAAATCTGGGCTTAGGGTGTTTTTGTATGTTGTTTAGTTGAGAATAAGGAGTATCTATATGAATGATTTTTTAATAGATCCGCTTAAAAGCTTAGATTCATATAATAAGCTTTTAAGTGATATAAAGAATAATACAACTCCAATTTCCACCTATGGTGTCATAGATGAGAATTTGGGGCATTTTTCGTATGCTTTAAAACAGCATACAGCTAGACCGATCTTGTTAATAACATATGATGAAATAAAAGGTAAGAGGTTATATGATGATATTATAAATTTGGGATTTTCTGATGTAGTACTCTTTCCTAAAAGAGAGGTATTATACTATGATGTTGATGCTGTAAGTTTTGAGAGATCAATAGAGAGATTAAATATAATATCCAGGCTTGTGAATAATGAAAATTTAATTGTAATTTGTCCAATAAGTGCATTGCTTGACAAAATTCCAACGCCAAAAATGTTTAAGGAATATACTTTTGTGTTTGAATATGGAAAAGATGTAGATTTAGAAATAGCTATATCTACCTTTGTAAGTGCAGGTTATGAAAGAGTGCCTATGGTTGAAGGCATAGGTCAATTTAGTATAAGAGGAGGAATAATAGATTTTTTCCCTCCAAATAGTGCTAATCCTTATAGAATAGAATTATTTGATACTGAGGTAGATTCTATAAGAACTTTTGATTTGTTAACACAAAGATCTATAGATAAAGAAAAATATGTTAATATTCTACCAGTTAAAGAAATTCTAATAGTTGATCACTATAAAGATCAAATAATAAAAAATTTGGAAAAAGATATTAAAGGTCGTATATCTAAAAAAGCCAGTGATGAAATTGTAAAAACATCTGGTGAGAAGTTTTCAAAGTATATTGAATTATTAAATGAAAATATGTATATGGCAAATAGAGATTTAATAATTCCATATATACCTGAGGAATATTTAGATAATCTTATAAGTTATTTTAGTGATGATTTACTAATCCTAATTGATGAATCCAAGAGAGTAGAGAAAAGTGCAAAGAACTTTAAAGAAGATTTTGATTTCAAATTTAAGGACCTCTTAGAAATAGGTGAAGTTCTTCCAAGTCATGTAAATTTATATTCAGAATACAGAAATCTACTGCCTAGAATAAAGGAAAAGCAATGTATAATAAATAGCAGTCTATTGAAGCAAGACTCTAATTTTAAACCAATGTCAATTGTGAATTTTACTTCTAAGTCAATGACATCTTATCATTCAAATATGGAACTATTGAAAGATGATTTAATCCATTATAGATATAGGGGATATAAGATAATTATTCTCTCTGGTACTGAAGAAAGAGGATTTAGATTACAGACGAATTTAAGAGATATGGGAATCGAAACAAGTTTTTTTGCAGATAGAAATACTGATATTAAGTCAAGCCAAATATTTATAACACCAGGTAGTTTAAAAGGTGGGTTTGAATATCTAGGTATAAAACTTGTTATCATAAGTGATAAAGAAATTTTTGGCGCAGGTAAAAATAGGTTTTTAAAGAAAAAGAAGAAATCTAAGGGTAAGCAAATAAATATAACTGATCTAAGTATAGGTGATTTTGTAGTCCATGAAAATTACGGTATAGGTCAGTATGAAGGTGTTATACAGTTAGATATTCAAGGAGTAAAGAAAGATTTTTTAGCAATCCAATATAAAGGTAAAGACAAGCTATACTTGCCAATAGACCAGATGAATATGATTCAAAAGTATATAGGTTCAGATGCTAAGCCAAAGGTAAATAAATTAAGTGGTGCTGAATGGTCAAAGGCTAAGACAAAGGCAAAAATAGCTGTTGAAGAAATGGCTTATGATTTGGTTGAGCTTTATGCAAAGAGAGAGAACTTAAAAGGTTATGCTTTTAGCCCTGATACACCATGGCAAAGACAGTTTGAAGATTTATTTTCCTATGAAGAAACAGAAGGGCAACTTCGTTCTGTTGAAGAGATTAAAGAAGATATGGAAAAATCTAAGCCTATGGATAGACTTCTTTGCGGAGATGTTGGTTATGGTAAGACAGAAGTAGCATTAAGAGCTGCATTTAAGGCTCTTGTTGATGGGAAGCAGGTAGCATTCTTGGTCCCTACTACTATATTGGCTCAACAACATTACAATACTATTATGGATAGATTTGCAAACTTTCCTATTAAAGTTGCCTTGCTAAGTAGGTTTAGAAGTGCTGGTGAACAAAAATCATCTATTGAAGGTCTCAGAAAAGGAATTGTTGATATGGTTGTTGGAACCCATAGGCTATTATCAAAGGATATTGTTTTTAAAGATTTAGGATTGTTGATTATTGATGAGGAACAAAGATTTGGTGTAAAACATAAAGAGACATTAAAGAAGATAAAGGAAAATGTTGATGTGCTTACACTAACGGCTACTCCTATTCCTAGAACCTTACATATGTCTTTAGTTGGAATAAGGGATATGTCTTTAATAGAAGCTCCACCAGAGGAAAGATATCCTATACAGACCTATGTTGTTGAATTTAATGAACAGATGATAAGGGATGCTATACTTAAAGAGGTAGGTAGGGGTGGACAGGTTTATTTTGTTTATAATCGTGTTGAAACTATAGACAAAATTGCTTTAAAGCTTGGCCAGCTTGTACCAGAAGTTTCTATTGCAGTTGGTCATGGCCAGATGCCTGAAAGACAACTGGAGAAGGTTATGGTTAATTTTATGAATAAAGAGCAAGATGTCCTTATTTGTACAACCATAATAGAAACAGGGCTAGATTTACCTAATGTTAATACTATTATTGTATATAATGCTGATAGAATGGGGCTTTCACAGCTTTACCAATTAAGGGGTAGAGTAGGTAGATCTAATAGAGTGGCATATGGCTATTTTACTTATGAAAGAGATAAAATATTACCTGAAATTGCAGAAAAGAGATTAAGAGCAATAAAGGAATTTACTGAATTTGGCTCTGGTTATAAAATAGCCATGAGAGATCTTGAAATTAGAGGTGCAGGTAATCTAATGGGTCACTCACAGCATGGACATATGGAATCAATAGGTTATGATTTGTATGTAAAGTATTTAAGCCAAGCAGTTAACAGATTAAAGGGTAAAGATGTAGTTATAGATGTTGAAACAACTATTGATCTTAAAGTAGACGGATTTATACCAAAGCGATATATTGCTGATGAAGAACAAAAAATAGAAATTTATAAAAAAATATCTTCAGTTGAAAATATGGATGATTACAGTGAACTATTAGATGAGCTTATTGATAGATTTGGTGATCCACCAATTGAAGTAGGTAATCTAATGGATATTTCTTATATTAGAGCTTTATCAAGTAAAATTGATATCAAGAACATCTTAGAAAGGGATAAGGATATTAAAATTGAATTTGCATCTACGGATAGGCTTTCCTTGGAGTTAATACAATATTTATCTGATGAATATAAAAAGAATATCTCTTTTGATTTATCTAAAAATCCATATTTTTTATTTAAGTTTAAAAATTCATTAGATGATTTAAGAGACTTTATAGAAAAAATTAGTACTTTTTTAAATGAGCAAAGTAAGGTACAATAAATGTAGTTGATTATGAGGGGATGTTATACTTGAAAAATTTTAATAGTAAAAAATGGTTTTTCCTTTTGGCCATTATTATATTGTCATTGTCAATTGCAGCTTGTTCTCAGAAAAATGTAGAAGGTATGGTGGCTACAGTTGATGGACAAGGAATAAGACAAGAAGAGTTTGATACAGACTATAAAGTTTATAGGACAATGTTCGAAAAACAATTAGGTGAAGACGCACTTGATCAAGTTGGTTCTGATGGAAAGACTTTTGATGATACCCTTAAGGAAGATATATTAGAAAAACTAATTACAGAAAAGATAGTATCTCAAGAAGCTGAAGCCATGAATATTGTGGTTACAGATGAAGAAATAGCACAAAACATAGAATTATATATTAAAAATATGGGTGGAGAAGATGCTTTCAATGAATTTTTAGCTAGCAATGACATTTCTAAAGAATATATTGAGACCAATATGGGAAAAGAAATTTTAGTACAAAAACACAAACAAAATTATTTGGAAGGTGTAAATATTTCTCAAGAAGAAGCAAAGGAATATTTTGAAGAAAATAAAGATGCAATGACTATTATAAGAGCTAGTCATATTTTAGTAGGAACAGAAGAGGAAGGAAATGAAATTCTTAAAAAATTAAAGAATGGACAGGATTTTGCAACCCTTGCTATAGAAAACTCCCTTGATAGCGTGTCTGCTTTACAAGGTGGGGATTTAGAATACTTTGGCAAAGGCGCAATGATTCCAGAATTTGAAGATGCTACCTTTGCTTTAAAAGAAGGAGAAACTAGTGATTTAGTAAAGACAGAAGTAGGGTATCATATCATAAGAGTTGCAGAAAGATTGGATACTTTTGAAGAACTTGAAGAAGAAATAATAAAAATACTAGAAGAACAAAGTTATGTAAATATGGTTCAACAATTAAGAAACGATGCTAAGGTAGAGAAATATTAAGATAATAGACAAAAAAGGCTAAAAGTGGTTGATTCCCTTTTAGCCTTTTTCCAACCCGAGACTGTTCTTTTATGCACAAATTGGTTGGGTTTTAATAAGATTATTTATCCATAACAATCATGTGCCGAATTCACCAATTTGTTTGCAGCTAGGCTTATATAATTTGGGAATTTGCAGCATCTGACCTTCATAAATTTGTTGAAAAAAACTGTTCGACAAATTGGGTTAGGTCAAGATGCATAAATTTTCTTAATTAGTAAAATAATAAGTTTACTAACAAAGTTAAGGAGGTAAGAAAATTTGAAAGCCACAGGTATTGTTAGACGAATAGATGATCTAGGCAGAGTGGTAATTCCTAAAGAAATTAGACGGACCCTTAGAATTAAGGAAGGAGATCCTTTGGAGATATTTACTGATAGAGAAGGGCAGGTTATATTAAAGAAGTATTCACCAATTGGAGAACTTAATGAATTTGCCAATGAATATTGTGAGGCATTATTTGATAATTCAGGTCATATAGCTTTGATTTCAGATAGGGATACAATAATTGCTATAGCAGGAGGTTCAAAGAAGGAGTATAAAGAAAAAAGAGTTAGCCCAGATTTAGAGAGAGTAATAGAGAATAGAAATACTTATACAACGGATGGAAGTAATAAACCTATAAAGATTTATTATGAAGATGAAGACGAAAGTGAATATGCAGCCCAGGTTATTACACCTATTGTAATGCAAGGTGATCCTATTGGTTCAGTAATGTTATTATCTAAGGATGAAAGTGCTAAAATGGGAGATATTGAGATTAAATTAATTGAGACTGCAGCTGGGTTTTTATCAAAACAGATGGGAAACTAGAAGCCTACCCGAAAGGGTAGGTTTTTTTATGAAGACTATTTATGAAATTTGATTAATTTAATATAGTATTAAGTAGTAATAGTTAAATTCCTTTGATATAATGTATTGATGAGAATAAATGAGATGAGAAGTAGGAGGGGTCCCTATGTCTAAGGACAATAAGTTTTTAAGGGGTGCTGCTATACTTAGTATAGCTGGAATAATTGTTAAGATTTTAGGTGCGATTTATAGGATACCATTATCGAATATAATAAAACCAGAAGGTATGGGGTATTATCAAACTGCATACCCAATTTATAATTTGCTCTTAACTTTATCAAATGCAGGATTTCCTGTAGCTATAGCAAAGCTAGTTTCAGAAAGAAACGCCCTAGGAGATTACAGGAATGCTCATAAAGTGTTCAAAGTTTCACTAGTTGGATTGTCCATTGGTGGATTATTATCAGCTTTGTTTTTAACATATGGAGCAAAACCAATAGTTGACTATATAGGAAATTCAAATGCATATTATGCATTGTTGGCAATGGTGCCAGCCTTAGTATTTGTTCCTATAATGGCTGCTTTTAGAGGTTTTTTTCAAGGTAGCAAAAATATGGTACCAACTGCAGTTTCACAAATCAGTGAGCAACTACTTAGAGTAATAATAGGTTTGTCATTGACCTTACTATTACTAGAATATGGTAAACCAATTGCAGCAGGAGGGGCTTCTTTTGGTGCTTCAGCTGGTGGAATGGCTGGAGCCTTAACTATGGTTATTATTTATACTAGGAATAGAAAAAAAATTACTACAAGGATTAAACAAAGTACAATAGATGTAGAGTATTCAGTTAAAAATATTATTATGGATTTAGTTTTAATTGCTATACCAATAACTATAGGATCTGCTATAGCACCTATTATGGACACTATAGATGCATCTCTAGTATTAAAAAGGCTTCAATTTATTGGATATACTGAAGCTTATGCAAATGAACTTTATGGTCAACTAAAAGGCATGGCTCAGACATTAATTAATTTACCTCAATTGTTTTCAATAGCTATTTCTATGAGTATGGTTCCTTCTATATCAGATGCTTATGCAAGGCATGCAAGTAAAGAAATAAAAGACTTATTATCATCTGGTGTAAGGATGACATTGCTTATTGGATTTCCATGTGCTTTAGGATTGTTTGTTTTATCAACACCAATAATTGATTTACTGTATTTTAGTAATACGGCGGAAACTATTATTAGTACAGGCGAAATTCTAGCATATTTATCAATCGGAGTTGTGTTTCTAATGTCAGTTCAAACATTAACCGCAGTACTTCAAGGGTTAGGCAAAGCTTCTATACCTGTAAGGAATCTTGCTATTGGTGCAATAGTTAAAGTAATCTTAACCTACACTTTAACCGCTATTCCAAGTATAAACGTTAAGGGTGCTGCAATTAGTACAGTTGCTGCATATGCAATTGCTGCGATATTGGATTTCATTAGTGTATTAAGAATTACAAGGGCTAAGATAAATTATAAATATATTTTGTTTAAACCTTTATTTTCAGCAGTTGGTATGGCTATTATTACTAGATTAGGATATATTATACTTGATAGTATAATAGGCAAAAAACTTGCAACTATAGTTGCAGTATTTATTGGGGTCCTATCTTATGCAATATTACTGGTTTTAACAGGTACATTAGATGAGGATGATTTCAAACTTATTCCAAATGGAGATAAGGTTTTTAGAAAACTAAAGAGATATAAAATTCTTAAGTAAAACAAAGGAGAATGGTATGGGAAAGATTTATATTATTGGACTTGGTCCAGGTAATGAAGATGCCCTAACTCTTGGAGCAATCAATAGAATAAATAGTGGTCATAAAAACTTTTTAAGAACAGAAAAGCATCCAACAGTCAATTATTTTAAGGATCATAATATTGAATACAAAAGCTATGATTACATATACGATTCTGAAGATAATTTTGCAGATGTATATAAAAAAATTGTTCAAGAGCTAAGAGACGAAGCATCTAAAGCTGAAGAAATAAATTATTATGTTCCAGGTAATCCTATGGTTGCAGAAAAAACAGTGGAATTATTATTAGAACAAGATTTAGATATAGAAATAGTTTCTGGTATGAGTTTTATTGAACCTCTAATAGAAATTGTAGGAAGAGATCCTGTTAATGGACTAAAGATAGTTGATGGCGCAGTTTTTGACAGGCTTAATGTAGATATTAATGTTGATATGATAATTACACAAGTTTATAATGAAAGGATAATAAGCGAAGTTAAAATCATATTATCAGAGATTTATGGGGATAATTATACTGCTTGGTTGATTCATAGTGGTGGAGTTAAGAATCAGGAACAAGTGTTGAAAATTCCAGTGTTTGAGCTTGATCATAATCCAAATGTTGGAGCCCTAACTAGTATCTTTGTTCCAAAAATAGGAAAAAAAGATAAAAAAACCTTTGATTTCAATGATATTATGGGTATAATGAGATTATTAAGGAGTAATGATGGTTGCCCTTGGGATATTGAACAAACGCATGAGTCTTTAAGAAGGACAATGATTGAAGAAGCATATGAGGCAGTTGATGCTATTGACAATGAAGACATAGATAATCTTGTTGAAGAATTAGGTGATGTGCTACTGCAAGTTGTATTTCATAGCCAAATAGCCTACGAGGAAGGCGAGTTTAATCCTATAGAAGTGACATCATCTTTGGGGAATAAGTTAATTTTGCGACATCCTCACGTTTTTTTGCAAAAAAATGTGGAAAAATCTGAGGAAGTAGTATATAATTGGAATGAGATAAAATATAGAAGCAAAAACTTAAAAACTTTAGCTGATAGACTTAATGATATTCCAAAGTTTCCTGCATTGATGGCAAGTTTTAAAGTTCAGGATAAAGCTGCTGAAATAGGTTTTGATTGGGATGATATCAATGGGCCAATTGATAAAGTATCTGAAGAATTTGAAGAAGTTCTAGATGCTTTCAAGCAATATGGGAAGGACGACAAACGTGTTGAAGAAGAAATTGGTGATTTGTTATTTGCCGTAGTAAATTTTTCAAGATTTCTGAATGTTAACCCAGAAGTGGCATTGAATAGGACAATTCATAAGTTCATTAATAGATTAGAGTTTATGGAGTGTAAGTCAGTTGAAATGGGTAAAGAATTGAAAGACATGACATTGGAAGAGATGAGTATTCTCTGGGATAATGCTAAAAAATCATCATTATAGTACTTATTTATATTTGGGTTTTAATATTATAATATATTTACTAAAGAACAATTAAGAGGAGGAATTTATTATGAACAAAGCAGAATTAATAACAAGCATAGCAGAAAAATCAAACTTAACTAAGAAGGATGCAGAAGCAGCATTGAACGGATTTATCAAATCTGTTGAAGAGACATTAGAAAAAGGTGAAAAAGTTCAATTAGTTGGATTTGGGACATTTGAAGTTAGAGATAGAAAAGCAAGAGAAGGTAGAAATCCTAGAAATCCTGAAGAAGTTATTCAAATTCCAGCATCAAAAGCTCCTGTATTTAAAGCAGGTAAAGCTTTAAAAGAAAGAGTTAATAAATAATTATTCAGAAATAAAAAATCAGGTCTTTGACCTGATTTTTTTTAACATTTAATCTAAAGGAGATAAAAATGAGAATAGATAAATTTTTAAAGAATGCTAGAATTATTAAGAGAAGAACCGTAGCGAAAGAAGCTTGTGAGCAAGGAAGGGTGCTTATCAATGGGAAGGTATCTAAGCCTGGCGATGATGTTAATGTTGGTGATGAAGTTCAGATTAACTTTGGCAATGGCTCTATAAAGTTTGAAGTTTTAGATCTTAAAGACAATCCAGGCAAAGATGCTGCTACAACTTTATATAAAGAAATTTAATTAAGGACTTTGGCATAAAAGTCCTTTTCTGTTCATAAATATAAGCACATAGATTTTTTAGTGGACATGAAATGGAGGGGATTTTATGACTGAAAATAAGATTAATTCGAAGTCTCAAAATATTTTAATAGAGGATAGGAACAAAGCAACAATTTCAGGAGTAGAACAAGTAGACAGTTTTAATGATAACTCCATTGTTTTATCAACAATTAAGGGAGGTTTGAGTATAAAAGGAGAAGGCCTTAATGTAGGCAAACTAAACATAGATGAAGGTAATATAAAGATTTCAGGAATGATAAATAGTATAAATTACATCAGTAAGGAGGGGGCTCCAAAGAATTTTATGGGTAAAATTTTTAAATAGATGGTGAAATTGATGGAAATTGATGTTATGGGTGATTTAATAACTTTTGGAATTTCAATATCTAGCGGAATATTTATGGGTGTAGTTTTTGACTTTTATAGAACTGTTAGAAGATTTTCTAAACCAAAAGGAATACTTTCATATCTAGAAGATTTGATTTTTTGGATTATAATAGTGGTGATATTCTTTGGATTATTGGTAAATACCACTGATGGAATACTTAGAGGCTTTGTATTTATTGGAGTTTTCTTTGGATTTCTTTTGTATATGGCTTTACTATCTAATCATATTTTGCCTTTATTTATTTCAATATTCAAGTTGATATTAGATGCTTTTAATGAGATAATGAAAATAATTAAAAAACCTTTTGGAAAAATTATTCTGTTGTTAAAAGTTTACTTTAAAGATATGACCAGATATAGTAAAATGATATTCAAGAAAAAGTAGTTTTACTAGAGATAAGGATTGGTGTTGATTATGAAAAACAAAAAAAGAAGGGCAGGTAAGTTTAGACTGATCCATTTAATAGTCATATTTCTGGTTATATATGTGGCTGTAGTTTTTAATCACCAAAGAAAATTACTTAGTAATATAGATTCTAAAAGGGAAACAATGGAGATCCAGATTGAAGATTTGGAAAAAGATATTGATGCATTGAACAATGAGATTGCAATGGGTGGAACTTTAGAATTTATTGAAAAGGTCGCTCGCGATAAATTGGGAATGGTTAAACCAAGAGAGATAATTTATATAGATGTCAATAAACCGAGGGAGCCTTTATTTTACATTTTTAACAAGGATAAATAATTGACATAATTAAAATTCTGATATATACTAATTTTAATATGATGTAATAAAAATTTTAAGGAGGAATCACTTATTTATGGCCGTATCTGTTGGGGAAATAGTTGAAGGTACTGTCACTGGAATTACAAATTTTGGTGCTTTTGTTCGATTACCGGAAGGAAAAAGTGGCTTAGTTCATATTTCCGAAATATCTAATGATTATGTAGAAAAAGTAGCTGACTATCTAAAGAGAGATCAACTAGTTAAAGTAAAGATATTATCTATTTCGAAAGATAATAAAATTAGTCTTTCAATTAGACAAGCCAAACCGAAGACAAATAAACCAGCTGAGATTGAATGGAACAAAGAATATGATAATCAAAAGTCTTTGTCATTCGAAGATAAGCTAAGTAAATTTCTTAAGGATAGTAATGAAAGAATGGATCAAATTAAAACTCGTGATACCAAAAAAAGTAGTGGATTAAGGGCGAAAAAAACGAGTTATATGGACTTATAAACCAGTAATCTGGTTTTTTATTACGAATAAGAAGGTGTTATCTGGTTTTTTAGTTTTGAGATTTAAAAACTTTTGTAATAATAATTTATAGCATAGTATTATCGTACTTACTATTAGTATCATTAAATTTCTAGTAATGAGTTTGAAAAAGCTACCTTTAAAGCTTCATAGGGAGCTTTTTTTTATTTTACAAAAAAATTGAAAATAATTATTACAATTATAAAGAAATATCGACACGATTTAACATTTAATGCTTTTTTTGATACATAAAAGAGATAATAGCGAAATATCAACGGGTTCACCCTTAATGTAATGCTTTTTAATATTTAAACAGACTTTAGATGAAATGCTTAAGGTTATAGGAAAAACGCGATATTCTTGTCCAAAACTTCTAAGCCTTAGTCCCTTGTATTGACAAAATCTAAAATGCATATTTGGTAGCATTTAGTCAAGAAATCACGGGAGGTATGAAAATGGCAAGAATGGAATCAGTAATATCAAAACGGAAACTGGATCTTCGAATTGACATGAGAGTAGTATTAATTGTTGTTATTAGTTTCTTGTTAGGTAGAGTGAATATTTTAAATCGATTATATCCTTTTGGGATCGCTTTTATGGGAGCCCATATAATACTTAGAAATCCTAATAAGAAGATTATAATTTCAACATTACTAGGTACATTTAGTTCCTTGGGTTTAGAAAGCCTTAGTTACATCTTAAGTGGTGCTCTTATATATGCTTTTTTTAAGAAATACAAAGGGAGCAGCAAGTATCCTTTAATTACTTCATCTATTATAGCAGGTGGACTTTTTACAATAATAAGATTAATAGGTTTTAATGCATTTGAAATGGTTTCAATTTATGACATGATACTAATACTATTTGAAGGGATTCTAGTATTTACTATGACTTATGTCTTCTCTTTTGGTTTTCCAGTTGAAAGCATATATGAATCTCAAATATCTAATGAAAAATTGATTTGTACATTCTTTACTTTGGCTTTATGTATATCTGGAATTGGAAGTTTAAGCATAATGGAAGTTTCCATTAAAAATATTGCCTGTATACTTCTTATAATTAGTCTTGCATATAATCAGGGATTGTATGTAGGCGGCATTACTGGGATTATATTAGGCATGGTAGCTTTTATATCTAATGTAGAAATGCCTTTTATAATAGCATTATTTGCTGTAGGGGGTATGCTTTCAGGATTATTTAGAGATTTAGGGAAAAGTGGAACCATAATAGGTTTTGTATTAGGAATCGGAATTATAAGTTTTTATGTAAATGGTTTGGGAATAAGTTTTTTAGGCTATGATGAAATATTAATATCTTCAGTAGTTTTTTTAGTTTTATATAATAAGTTTGAATATTATATAACTGAAATTTTTAAACCAAAGTCAAAAACCAAGGAAGAAGTGGAAAACAGAAAGTTTGAATTAGCAAGCAGAAAGCTTGAAAGGACCTCTGAACTTTTAGAATCAATTGCAAAATCATACAAAAATGCTTTAGTTGAGGATGATGTGTTTTCAAGCTCTCAAATATACACAATTATAGATGATGTAAAGATAAATGTTTGTGAAACATGCAAAAACTGTGATAAATGCTGGGATAAAGAGAAAAGCTCAACATATTACTCGTTTTTTACTACAGTTGGAATATTAGAATCAGAAGTAGAAGATAAGGACAAATTAATATCTTCATTGCTTGAAAAATGTGAGAATAAAGATAGTTTAACTCTAGAGATTAAGAATATGTACAAAAGATATATACAAGAGGAAAATGCAATTAAGACTATAAATGAACAGAAACTTGTACTTATAGACCAAATTAAAGGTTTAAGTCATATGGTTAAAAGCATAGATACAGAAGTATATAAAAGTGCAATATTCAATGAAGAACTTGAAGAATTATTGGAAAAGGAAGTTAAAGATAGAAGAATCGATGTTAATGAAATAGTCTTTGCTGAGCTTCCAGGAGATCTTATAGAGATATTTGTAGAACTAGAATCTAACAATACAATAGATAAAATTGAAAAAGTAAGTAAAATAATATCAAATTCATTAGGATATCCAGTTGTACCAGACTATGTTCTAGGATCAATAGAGAATACAAATAGATTTAAGCTAATTAGATCAAATAGGTATAGCTCCTTAACAAAAACAGTGGAAACACCAAATTCAATCAATGGTGTTTCAGGGGATAATTTTACTTATGGAGAAATTGATAATTATTCTTATGCTGCTATAAGTGATGGAATGGGGACAGGTAATAAAGCAAATATTGAAAGTATGATAGCAATAGAAATTCTTGAAAAGATGATGGAAATTAATGCTGATAAGGAAATGATTATAAAGACTATCAACAATGTACTTAGAACACGCGGAAAAGATGAGATGTTTACAACATTAGATTTGTGTTTCTTTGACTTATATAAGGGGAAAATTCAAATAGTTAAATCAGGTGCATGCCCAACATTTATCAAGAAAAAAGATGAAGTCAGATTAATAGATTCTATGTCATTACCAATAGGCATATTAAAAGACGTTGATTTTAATATATATGAGGAATGCATAGATGATGGCGATATGATAATTATGATGACAGATGGAGTTTTAGATAGTAGCCCTGGCAATGATAATCCAGAGACTTGGATGAAGAAGGTTATAGAGGGTATAGACACCCAAAATCCTCAGTCACTTGCAGATGAAATAATGAAAATAGCAAAAATGTCCAGTAAAAATATTATAAAAGATGATATGACTCTTATGGTAACAAAGGTATGGAGAAATAATAACTGATAGGGGATAGGGAATAGTTATGAACTAAGAGTTAAGAACTAAGAACTAAGAATTAAGAATTAAGAATTAAGAACTAAGAGATAAGAGGTAAAAGGTAAGAGGTAAAAGGTAAAAGGTAAAAGGTAAGAGGTAAGAGCCAAGAACTAAGAGATAAGATTTAAGAACTAAGAGTTAGAAGAACAAGCCCGAGGTCCTTGCTTGAGCTTTGGATGACAGCGACTGCAGGTTGCTCATATGCACTGGAGGTGTCATTCTCAGCCCAGTGGAGGAATCTCGGGCTTTAGCTTAGTAAACTAGATCCTAATAATTGTTGATGACCTAACCTAATTTGTTGAGTGGTATTTTAACAAGTTACTAGTAGGTCATACAATGAATGTCAAATTCATGTGAGTGAAATAAACAAATCAATTTGGTATTCATTTCAGAATTGTAATTTGACTGATGAATTGTGAATTGTGTGTTTTTAGTGTATATTAATAATTAGGTGAGAGTATGATAGAAACTGTAATGAATAATATAATGGAAAATAATTTAATAGAAAAAAATGAGAACATAGTTGTTGCTGTATCTGGTGGGGCTGACTCTATGGCATTGCTTTATGCCTTGATTGAAATTAGGAGTGTTTTGGATTTTAATATTATTATTGCTCATGTAAATCATGGAGTTAGAGGGGAGGATGCCGATTCAGATCAAGAATTTGTTAGGCAGAAATCTATTGAAATGGAATTGCCATTTTATACTATAAATGTTGATATGAACGCTTATGCAAAAGAGCAAAAAATATCATCAGAAGAGGCAGGTAGACTCCTAAGATATAATTTTTTTAGGGAGATTATTAAGGAAAAGCGGAGTGGAAAGATTGCTGTAGCCCATAATAAGAATGATCAAGCTGAAACTCTACTTCTTAGAATTATGCGGGGAACTGGTATTGATGGTTTAAAAGGGATGGATTTTATATCTGGCGATATAATTAGACCACTATTAAATATTTCAAGAGATGAAATTGAAAAATACATTGAAAACAATAAAATAGATACTGTTTTAGATAAAACTAATCTATTACCTATATATAATAGAAACAAAGTAAGATTAGAATTGCTACCCTACATGGAAGAAAATTTTAATCAGAATATTATTGAGGCTTTATGGAGATTATCAAGAAGTTCAAAGGCTGATGTATCCTATTTAGAGGAAATAACTGAAAAAAAGTACAAATTGTTAATGAAATATGTGTCTAAACATAGTATAATTCTTGATAGGGCTCTTTTTTGTAAAGAAGACCTTAGTCTAAAATTTAGATTAATTAGAAAATGCATTAATAAGCTAGAAGGGAACTTACAGGGTATAAGCGAAAATCACATATCAGCCCTAGTAAAACTGTTTGAATCCAATGATACAGGAAAACAACTAAATTTACCTAATGGTATTATTGGCAGAGTCAGTTATGATGATTTGATTATTGAAAATGAAATGTTGGATAAAATAAAAGATTTTGAATATAATCTTTTTGAAGGCGACAATAATTTTCCTGAAATAGGGGTATGTATATCTATATCTGTTTATTCTCATAAGATTCCAATAAATAAAGACAATAATATAAATCAATTTGATTTTGACAAAGTAAAGGGAAAGCTTAAAATCAGAAACAGGAAAAATGGGGATA
This sequence comes from Tissierellia bacterium, assembly GCA_028708575.1. GTDB lineage: Bacteria > Bacillota > Clostridia > Tissierellales > Tissierellaceae > UBA3583. The sequence goes on along the minus strand of JAQVYQ010000004.1, from coordinate 20,272 downwards.
GATTTATGCCATTTGGCATGAGTGGATATAAAAAGATTAAGGATTATTTCATAGATAATAAGGTTCCTAGAGATATTAGGGACAAGATACCTTTATTGGTAGACGATGAAAATATAATATGGATTACAGGTTTTGCTATAAGTGATTTGTATAAAATAACAAAAAACACAAAGAAAATCTTAGTAGTAGAATACAAAAAGGATTAGGGGGTCTACAGTTTGGATGATGTAATTAAAGAAGTGTTAATAAGTGAAGATGAAATACATAAAAGAATCAAAGAGCTTGGTAATGAAATCACTAATGATTATAAAGGGAAAGATTTAGTGGTTATTGGAATATTAAAAGGGGCAGTAATATTTATGTCAGAGTTAGTAAAAAATATAGACTTGCCTATTACTATGGATTTTATGAGTGTTTCTAGTTATGGTAAATCTTCAATATCTACTGGAGAAGTAAGAATAATTAAAGATTTAGATTTCAGTGTAGAAGGTAAGGATTTATTAATTGTTGAAGATATTATTGATACAGGTTTAACTCTTAATTATTTGTCTGAATTACTAGAAAAAAGAGGGGCTAATAGAGTCAGGATTTGTACTCTCTTAGATAAGCCAGAAAGAAGAACAGTTGGCGTAAGGGTTGATTATCTTGGTTTTGAAGTACCAGATGAATTTGTAGTAGGTTATGGATTAGATTATGCAGAACTTTATAGGAATTTTCCGTTTATAGGTTCATTAAAAGAAGAGGTATATATGAATAAATAGTTTAACTACATATTGTAAGGATATATAGAAACTATAAAACTCTTGTTTAAATTGATATCTAGGGGAAATTATGCTATAATGTTTTAATATTTGACGCAAAGGAGGGAAATTGGTATTGAAACATTTTTTTAAGGGAATTAGTATGTATTTACTAATAATAATATTAATTATGTTTGCTGTCAGTATGATTGGAACTGATGTAGAAACGGTTAGTGAAATAGATATAACTGAGCTAGTCAAACATATTGATAATGGAAATATTGAAAATATTGTAATGGTTGACAATACATTGAAAGGTAAGCTAAAAGATGAAACGCAGTTTATTACTGTATTTCCACCACATATTGTAGAAAGATTTTATATTGAAAACATAGAACCTTTAGTAGAAGCTGGAGAAATTTCAGTTGCTGCAGAAGATCCTCCAGAGGATCCATGGTATGTTAGCATGTTGCCAACTATAATGATAATACTAATATTCGTAGTATTTTGGTTTGTATTCATGCAACAATCACAAGGTGGTAGTGGTGGACGAGTGATGTCTTTTGGAAAAAGTAAGGCAAAGATGCTTAAAGAGGATGAGAGAAATAAAATTACTTTTAAAGAAGTTGCTGGTTTACAAGAAGAAAAAGAAGAGTTAAAAGAAATTGTAGACTTTTTAGGAAATCCTAAAAAGTATATTGAAATTGGTGCAAGAATACCTACAGGTGTCCTATTAGTAGGTCCTCCTGGAACAGGTAAGACATATTTAAGTAGAGCAGTTGCAGGAGAAGCAGGAGTGCCTTTCTTTACTATATCTGGTTCAGATTTTGTTGAAATGTTTGTAGGTGTAGGTGCCAGTCGTGTAAGAGATTTATTCGAGCAAGCTAAGAAGAATTCCCCTTGTATTATCTTTATTGATGAAATAGATGCTGTAGGAAGAAGAAGAGGGGCTGGCCTTGGCGGCGGGCATGATGAAAGAGAACAGACATTAAATCAATTGCTTGTAGAGATGGATGGGTTTTCTACTAACGAAGGTGTTATTGTAATGGCTGCTACAAATAGGGCTGATATACTAGACCCAGCACTACTTAGACCTGGTAGATTTGATAGAACTATTTATGTTGGCTTACCAGATGTAAGAGGAAGGGAACAAATTTTAGAAGTTCATACTAAAAATAAACCTTTAGATACAGATGTGGATTTAAAGACAGTTGCAAAAAGAACTCCTGGATTTACTCCAGCTGATTTAGAGAACTTAGTTAATGAGGCAGCATTATTAACTGCTAGATATAATCTTAAAACAATACCTATGGAGCTAATAGATGAAGCATCTATTAAAGTTCAAGCAGGACCTGAGAAGAAGAGTAGGCTTGTAAGTGACAAAGAAAGAAAACTTACTGCTTATCATGAAGCAGGCCACGCTTTAGTTGGCAGATTAATACCAGGAACTGATCCAGTCCATATGGTAACTATTATTCCTAGAGGAATGGCAGGTGGATTTACTGCTTATATACCAGAAGAGGATAGAAACTTTATAACAAAAAATCAGATGCAAGATAAACTTGTAACTTTACTTGGCGGAAGGGTTGCTGAAGCATTAGTTCTTGAGGACATAAGTACTGGAGCTCAAAATGATATAGAGAGAGCTACAAAGATAGCAAAGGCTATGGTGACTCATTATGGTATGAATGAAAAGCTTGGTCCAATGACTTATGGTACAGACCAAGAAGAGGTTTTTGTTGGAAGGGATTTAGGTAGAGGTAAGGATTATTCGGAAGAAGTAGCAGCAGTTATAGATGCTGAAATGAGAAAACTTATAGATGTTGCATATCAAAGAGCAGAAAAACTTCTTAGTGAAAACTTGGCTATACTTGAAAGGATAGCTAATGCACTTCTTGAGAAGGAAACTTTAGATGCTAAAGAATTTGAAGCAATATTTTTGGGAGAGGAATTAGGAGAATAAAAATTAGATGTAAAAAGGATTCTATAGATAGGCAATTGGGTATGTCTATTACTATGGAATCTTTTTTCATAAATTTCAATTATTTCAGATAATCAATTGTGAAGATTGAAGTTGCTTGATGTATAAATAAATATTGACTCTTGGCATATGAAAATATAATATTTGATATATTCTAATATTTCATAGCAACCTGTAAAAATAGCAACATATAAAGTCTTCTCTATGATAATATATACTTATACTATTCTTAAGGATAGTCTTAATTTATTAATAAGTAACTCAAAATTACCTTTAATAGTTAAAATTGAGTTTATGAGTAAAAAATCCATAGTTTTTCTAGGCCACTGAAAAACCCTGTTTTGTCATCTAGCCGTCTACCCCTTGGGGTTGAGTAAGCCAAGGATCTTGAATGTTTTGAAATAAAAGGATTCTTTAGTTAGACATTTGAATGACAGGATAGTGAATAATCTTTTTCAGTAACCTCAGTTTGTCAGAACTATGGTTTGGTTCTATGTATATATCTATTAAATTACTAAAAGAGGGGTGAAATAAATGATAACAGAAATCAGTTTCATTGATAGTTTAATTGTTACAGTTTTTAGCATGTTAGTAGTATTTACATCATTACTTGTTATAGCTGTAATAATAAATTGGATTAGACTATTGTCTACAGAGGATAAAAAAAAAGTTGCTCTTAATGTTCAACCAGAAGTAACAGTAACTAGGAATGAACAAGTAGAGGTTGTACAAACAACAGATAATAGTCAGGAGTTAGTAGCAGTAATAGCAGCAGCTATTGCCGCAAATCTAGGAGTTAATACTCAGGACATCAATATTAGAACTATAAGAAGAGTTTCACAAAGCTTAACTCCATGGAGTGTAACTAATAGACAAGAACAACTATATGGAAAATTATAGACGAAAGGAAGATAGACATGAATTTATCTGAAGTATTTGTTGAATTCTTGCAAAGTACAGGCTTTGCAAACATTACAATTGGGCAAACGATAATGCTATTAACTAGTTTTGTATTATTATATTTGGCAATAGTAAAAGAATTTGAGCCATTATTATTAGTTCCTATAGCTTTTGGAATGCTTTTAGCAAATATACCTCTGGCAGGCCTTATGGCAGCACCAGAAGATGGACAAATAGGCGGACTACTATATTATTTATATCAAGGTGTTAAGCTAGGAATTTATCCACCACTTATATTCCTCGGTGTAGGTGCCATGACTGACTTTGGACCACTAATAGCAAATCCAAAGAGTATATTATTAGGTGCAGCAGCACAAGTAGGTATATTTGCTACATTTATTGGGGCAATAGCCTTAGGATTTACGGCTCAGGAATCAGCAAGTATAGGAATAATAGGTGGAGCAGATGGACCAACGGCATTATTTATAACATCTAAATTAGCGCCTCATCTTTTAGGCCCTATAGCAGTAGCAGCATATTCATATATGGCCTTAGTACCATTAATTCAACCACCAATTATGAAGGCTCTTACTACAAAAGAAGAAAGAGAAATAGTAATGGAACAATTAAGACCAGTTACTAAAAAGGAAAAAATTATTTTTCCTATAGTAGTTACAGTACTAGTATCCTTATTGTTACCATCAGCAGCATCCTTAATAGGAATGCTAATGCTTGGGAATTTATTAAGAGAAACAGGATCAACAGATAGACTATCTAAAACTGCTCAAAATGAGTTAATGAATATAGTAACAATATTTTTAGGAGTAACAGTAGGAGCCACCGCAAATGCACAAACTTTTCTTTCACCAGATACGTTAAAAATAATAGCTTTAGGCTTAATAGCATTTAGTCTAGGCACAGCTAGTGGAGTATTATTTGGTAAAGTAATGTGTAAAGCAACTGGCGGGAAAATAAATCCTCTAATTGGATCTGCTGGAGTATCTGCAGTCCCAATGGCTGCTAGAGTTAGTCAGAAAGTCGGACAGGAAGCTAATCCTAAAAACTTCCTACTAATGCATGCAATGGGACCAAATGTAGCAGGTGTAATTGGTTCAGCAGTAGCAGCAGGTTTATTGTTGAATTTCTTTGGTTAGGTATTAATAATATATATAGATTAGGTAATTTTTATTCAAAACTTATTTTTTATGATAAGAATATTGTAATTTCATAGTGATGCCTAACATTCTATAATTATGTACTGGTATATATAAGGAGGTTAAATAATGTTCGATGACAATAAACTAAATGAACTAAGCAAAAATTTTGATTCATGGAATAAAAATAAAGTTGAAAAAGCTATTAGCAGATTCCCTGAAAGGAAGGAAGAATTTACAACTGGTTCAGGTGACAAGGTAAAGAGATTGTATACTCCTTTAGACACAGCAGATATTGAATATAATGAAGATTTAGGCTTTCCAGGAGAATATCCATATACTAGAGGGGTTCAACCTACTATGTATAGAGGTAGATTGTGGACAATGAGACAGTATGCTGGATTTGGTAATGCAGAGGAATCAAATGCCAGATACAAGTATTTGTTGGAACAAGGACAAACTGGATTATCTATCGCCTTTGATTTACCTACACAAATTGGATATGATTCAGACAATCCAATTTCAGAAGGAGAAGTAGGTAAAGTTGGTGTTGCTATAGATTCATTAAAGGACATGGAGATTCTATTTGATGGTATTCCATTGGATAAGGTAAGTACTTCTATGACTATTAACGCTCCTGCAAGTATATTACTTGCTATGTATATAGCTGTTGCAGAAAAACAAGGTGTAACGGCAGATAAATTAAATGGTACAATCCAAAATGATATACTAAAAGAATATATTGCTCGTGGGACTTATATTTATCCACCAGAACCTTCTATGAGACTTATCACAAATATATTCGAGTATTGTTCAAAAGAAGTTCCAAAATGGAATACGATCAGTATTAGTGGTTATCACATTAGAGAAGCTGGCTCTACTGCAGTTCAAGAAGTTGCATTTACCTTAGCTGATGGTATTGCATATGTAGATGCTGCTATTGATGCTGGCTTAGATGTGGATGAATTCGCTCCAAGACTTTCATTCTTCTTTAATTCTCATAATGACTTATTAGAAGAAGTGGCTAAGTTTAGAGCTGCAAGAAGATTGTGGGCAAAGATTATGAAAGATAGATTTAAGGCTAAAGATCCAAAATCAATGGCTCTAAAATTCCATACTCAAACGGCAGGTTCAACATTAACCGCACAACAACCTGATAACAATATTGTAAGAGTTGCTATTCAAACTTTAGCTGCTGTATTAGGTGGAACACAAAGTTTACACACTAACTCTAGAGATGAGGCTTTAGCATTACCTACTGAAGATTCTGTAAGAATTGCATTAAGAACACAACAAATAGCAGCTTATGAGTCAGGTATATCTGAGACTATAGACCCATTAGCAGGTTCATATTATATTGAAAGTTTAACTGACAGAATAGAAGAAGAAGCTTCTAAATATATTGAAACTATTGATAATCTTGGAGGTGCACCAAAAGCTATTGCTAACGGTTATATCCAAAAAGAAATTCAAAATGCTGCATATCAACATCAAATGGCAGTTGAAAATAATGAAAAAGTAGTTGTAGGTGTTAATAAATTTGTTGTTGAAGAAGAAGGCAAAAAGGATTTACTAAAAGTTGATCCAGCAGTGGAAGCATCTCAAAGGGAAAAACTTTCTAAATTAAGAGCAGAAAGAGACAACGAGCTAGTTGATAATACACTAAATACTTTAAAATCAAAAGCTGCTACAGATGCTAATTTAATGCCATACATTATAGATGCAGTTATGGCTTATGCGACATTAGGTGAAATCTGTGATGTGTTAAGAGAAGTATTTGGAGAATATGAACAAACTGTAATATTATAGAGTTAGGAGGAAGGAAAATGGATAGACCTATTAGAGTATTAGTTGCTAAACCAGGGTTAGACGGACATGATAGAGGAGCTAAGGTCATTGCCAGAGCACTAAGAGATGCTGGTATGGAAGTTATATATACAGGTTTAAGACAAACTCCAGAACAGATTGTAGCTGCTGCGGTTCAAGAAGACGCTGATGTTGTAGCATTAAGTGTCTTATCAGGAGCTCACAATCACCTATTTCCTAAGGTGGTTAATCTTTTGAAAGATGAAGGTGTAGATGATTGCTTGGTAATTGGCGGTGGAGTAATACCTGAAGATGATATACAAGGGCTTATTGAAGCAGGAGTTGAAGCTATATATACACCAGGTTCATCAACAAAGGATATTGTAGGATATATAGAAACTCATTTAAAAAGAAAATAGGCGGTGTTATTATTGAACATTGAAGAGAAGCTATTAGAGGGCCATAAGAGAGCATGCGCAAGACTAATCTCTATGTTAGAAAATAATGACAAAGAAGCAATTGATTTAATAAAAAAACTATATAATAGAACGGGAAATACTTATGTAATTGGTATTACTGGCTCTCCAGGTAGTGGTAAGTCAACATTAACAGATAGGTTGACAAAAGAGTTAAGGAAAAAGAATAAAAAAATTGGAATTTTAGCAATTGACCCAACTAGTCCATTTACCGGTGGAGCTATTCTAGGGGATAGAATTAGAATGAATGATTTGGCTTTGGATAAGGAAGTCTTTATTCGTAGCATGGGTACAAGAGGTTCTTTAGGTGGAATATCAAGAGCAACATGGAGTGCAGTAAAAGTTCTAGATATTTATGGTTGTGACTATATATTTATAGAAACTGTAGGAGTAGGGCAGTCTGAAATAGATATAGTAAAGATGGCTGATACAGTTCTTATGGTTACGACTCCAAATACTGGTGATGATATTCAAGCAATTAAGGCAGGAATCATGGAAATTGCAGATGTATTTGCAATCAATAAATCTGATTTAGATGGTGCCGACAAAACTAAAATGGAAATTGAAATGAATCTAGATTTAAATGAAAAGAAGGATTATAGAGCGCCAGTAATTAAAGTTTCTGCCATTAAGAATGAAGGTATAGATGAACTAGTTAAAAAATTAGAAGAACATAGGAATTATCTTGAAAATAATAATAGATTAGAAGAGAGAAGAACTAGAAACAATAAGCTTCAATTGTTAAAACTGGTAGAAAATGAATTGATGGAAATAATCGTAGAAAGATCTGTTAAAGAAGATTTACTAGATAATTTATCAAAACAAATTACTCTTGGCACAATAGACCCTTATAGTGCAAAAGATAAGATTATTGAGTTAATTAGATAGTTAGTTTCGGGAAAGGGGGTAACTATGGTTAATAAAATAGATCATTTAGGAATTGCTGTTAAAGACTTAGATGAAGCTTTAAAGTTTTATGAAGATGTATTAGGCATAAAATGTGTTGAAACAGAAGTTGTTGAAGACCAAAAGGTTAAGACAGCATTTTTACCAATTGGAGATACTGAGATAGAATTATTAGAATCAACTAGTGAAGATGGTCCTATTGCTAGACATATAGAAAAAAGAGGCGAAGGAATTCAGCATATAGCTTTTAAAGTTGATGATATTGAAAAAGCTTTAGAGGAATTAAAATCCAAAGGGATTAGATTAATAGATGAAAAACCAAGGAAGGGTGCTGGCGGTGCTATGATTGCTTTCTTGCATCCAAAGTCAACTCATGGTGTTTTAATAGAAATCTGTCAAAGAGACTAGAAATAAGGAGGCAAGTTTATGAGTAAAATAGAAAAGCTCTTAGAAGAAAGTAGCAAAATCGAGCTTGGTGGTGGTCAAGCAAGAATTGACAAGCAACATGAAAAAGGCAAATTGACTGCTAGGGAGAGAATAAGTTTATTATTAGATGAAGGAAGTTTTATTGAGGTTGATAAGTATGTAAAGCATAGATCAACAAACTTTGGAACTTCTAGTTTAGAAGCTCCAGCAGATGGTGTTGTAACAGGATACGGTACAGTAGATGGAAGACTAGTATTTGTTTATGCTCAAGATTTTACTGTAGTAGGCGGTTCCCTTGGTGAAATGCATGCTGCAAAGATTGTAAAAATGCAAGAAATGGCATTGAAAATGGGTGCACCTATAATAGGCATGAATGACTCGGGTGGCGCAAGAATCCAAGAAGGTGTAGATGCTCTTTCTGGATACGGCAAGATATTCTACAATAATACTATTTCATCAGGTGTAATTCCTCAAATTTCTGTAATTATGGGACCATGTGCAGGAGGTGCGGTATATTCACCAGCACTAACTGATTTCGTTCTTATGGTAGATAAAACTAGTAATATGTTTGTAACAGGACCTCAAGTTATAAAATCAGTTACAGGAGAAGACGTGACTCAAGAAGAACTAGGTGGTGCTGAAACTCATAATAAAATTAGTGGAGTAGCTCACTTTATGGATAAGACTGAAGAGGAATGTATCGAAAGAATTAAATTATTGTTATCATATTTACCTTCAAACAATTTAGAAGAAGCTCCTGTTTATGAATCTCAAGATGATATAAATAGAGTTGAAGAAGAATTAAATGAAATAATACCAGATAATCCAAATAAACCTTATGATGTGAAGGAAGTAATAAATAGTTTAGCGGATAAGGGTTCATTCTTTGAAGTACAATCTTCATATGCGCAGAACATAATAACAGGATTTATAAGACTAAATGGAAAATCAATAGGTGTAATAGCTAATCAGCCTAATGTATTGGCAGGATGCTTAGACATCAATGCATCAGATAAGGCAGGTAGATTTATAAGAACATGCGATGCATTTAATATACCATTGTTAAATTTAGTAGACGTACCAGGATTCTTACCAGGTACAAATCAAGAGTTTGGTGGTATAATAAGACATGGTGCAAAAATGTTATATGCTTATAGTGAAGCAACAGTACCAAAGGTTACTTTAATACTGAGAAAAGCTTATGGTGGTTCTTATTTAGCTATGTGTTCCAAGGATTTGGGAGCAGACCAAGTATATGCTTGGCCTAATGCAGAAATTGCAGTTATGGGACCAGGTGGAGCTGCAAATATAGTGTTTAAAAATGAAATTTCAGAATCAGATGATCCAGCAGCAACTAGGCTAGAAAAAATAGAGGAATATAAAGATACAGTAGCAAATCCATATATAGCTGCACAAAGAGGCTTTATAGATGATGTAATAGTACCAAGCATTACAAGACCAAGAATTATTTCAGCATTTGATATGCTTGAGACAAAACGAGAAAGTAGACCTAGTAAAAAGCATGGAAATGCGCCACTATAGATTATTAAGAGGGGTGTAAAATGTTTAATTTATTTAAGAATAAAACAGTCTATGAAGATGAAAAAGTTTTATCTCAAGAGAATAATGAAGAGTTAGTTTCTATCATTGCTGCAGCAATAGCTGCTAGTATTGGTGCTGGTATACCTGAAATAAATATTAAAAGCATAAGAAGAGCCCCACAATATGATAGCCAATGGAATAGGATGGCGAAAATAGAAGGATTATTTGGTAAATTTTAATACTTTGGAGGTAATATGATGAAAAAATTTATGATAAATGTTAATGGGAACTCCTACGAGGTAGAAGTTGAAGAAGTTAAAGATGGTGTTAGACAATCAGCTCAACTAGCAGCAGCTCCAGCTCCGGCAGCTGCAGCACCAATACCTGCTGCAGCTCCAGCTCCAGCACCAGCTCCAGCTCCTGCAAAAGAAGTTGCAGTATCAGCTGGTCAAGAAGTTGTTGAATCCCCAATGCCAGGAACTATATTAAGAATTGAAGTAAAAGAAGGCCAAGACGTAAAGGCTGGAGATATTCTATTAATTCTGGAAGCAATGAAAATGGAAAATGAAATATTGGCTCCAAGTAGTGGGAGAGTAGTATCAATAGCTACAAGTGCTGGAAGCAGTGTTGATACAGGCGATAAATTAGTAGTAATAGGATAGAGAAACAATACGCGATTCATACCAGTAGTATGGCTACACCATAATTTAAAACTATTTGGACGACCTTAGGTCGTCCTTTTTAGCATTTGTGAATAAGACGTAGGATTATGGATAGGAGGTGTATTTATGTATTCTGGATATATAACAGATGTAGAGGGTATTAAAGTAGGACATAGTCAATCAGAAGAAGGAATGACAGGATGTACTGTAATCATATGCCAGGAGGGAGCAACCGGAGGAGTTGATGTACGTGGTTCTGCTCCTGGAACAAGAGAAACTGATTTGTTTAAAGCCGAAAAAATGGTGGACAAAGTTCATGCAATCGTTCTTTCGGGCGGGTCAGCTTTTGGCTTAGATGCAGCATCTGGAGTTATGTCATATCTTGAGGAAAAAAACATAGGATTTGATGTAGGTGTAACTAGAGTTCCAATAGTTGCTTCTGCAGTTATTTTTGATTTAAATATTGGAAATTATAAAATTAGACCTGATTTTCCAATGGGATATAAAGCTGCTAAAAATGCCACAGAGAATGAAAAAGCACAAGGTAATATAGGTTGTGGAATGGGGGCTACCATAGGAAAAATTTTAGGACCTGAAAACGCAATGAAATCTGGATTAGGCAGTGCAAGTATTATATTAGGTGATTTAGTTGTTTCTGCTATTGTTTCAGTAAATAGTCTAGGAGATATATATGATTTTAGAACTGGTAAGCAAATAGCAGGAGTTTATGATTACAAAAATCAAAAATTATTAAATACAATTAGTATAATGAAAGGCGAATATGAGGGCATAAGTTTGCCTATGACAAATACTACTATAGGTGTAATTGGAACCAATGCAATACTTACAAAGTCAGAGGGCAATAAAATAGCTGAAATGGCTCATAATGGGTATGCTAGATCTATAAACCCAATACATACTATGGCTGATGGTGATACAATCTTCACTATGGCAACAAATAAAGTTAAATCTGATATAAATGTTGTAGGCACCCTAGCTGCAGAAGTTATGTCTATGGCTATAACAAATGCAATCATACACGCAGAAGGATGTAAAGGTTTAATTTCCTATTGCGATATTAAATAAATTAATGTATAATCTTCTACATACAAATACGACTGGTATCCATTAGGAACTAGAGCGGAGGGATTATATTGGAAAGCAAAAAGAAGTTAGATATTAGAAAATTAGCAATAATAGGGATGTTAGGTGCAATTTCAGCGGTTCTTGGTATGACGCCATTAGGGTTTATACCTATTGGTCCTACAAGAGCAACTACAATGCATATTCCTGTAATTATTGCTGCTATTATGGAAGGTCCAGTAGTTGGAGGTTTAGTAGGGCTAATATTTGGTATGTTTAGTATGTATCAAGCTGTTGCCAATCCTACTCCTGTATCTTTTGTTTTTTTGAACCCACTAGTATCAATAATTCCTAGAGTTTTGATAGGAATATTTTCATATTATGTTTACAAATTCTTAAATAGAATTGGGAACAAAAAGGCTAAGTGGTTGTTATACTTAATATGGATTGGAATCATTGGATATTTATTTTATGGGGTTTATAATGGAATTGTTAATTCTGGAAGTGTGTGGACAATACTTTTTAATATTGTATTGATTTTTTCAAGCGTTACTATAGCTTATTTCACACTATATAAACCAAAAAATACGTCTTATGATTTAATAATTCCTACAATCGTAGGTACTTTAACCAATACATTTGGAGTATTAGCATCAGTATATGTACTTTATGGTGAGAGATTTGTAGAAGCATTAGGTGGTAGTATTTCTTCTACAGGAAAAATTATCTTTGGGATAGGTTTAACAAACGGAATCCCTGAAACAATAATTGCTATTATAATAGTTACTAGCGTAGTAGGGGCTTTAAAACGTAGCAAATAATGAGGTGAAAAATGTTATTAGTAATAGATGTGGGAAATACTAATATAGTCTTTGGACTATTTAGGGATAAAGAATTAGTGTTTGATTGGAGAATAGCTAGTGATGTTGGTAGAACATCTGATGAATATGGTTTGTTATTCGATCAAGTTTTTAATCATAATAAAATAAGTATAGATGATATAGGAGATGTAATAATATCTTCTGTTGTGCCAACCTTAATGCATACACTATCAGCATCAGCAGTTAAGTATTTGAATAGGCAACCTATAATAGTTGAACCTGGTGTGAAAACAGGTATGAATATTAACTATGACAATCCAAAGGAAGTAGGAGCTGATAGAATTGTAAATGCTGTTGCTGCCTTTGAAAAATATGGTGGACCAGTAATTATTGTAGACTTTGGTACAGCAAATACATTTTGCTATGTCAACAAAGAGGGAGATTATTGTGGGGGTATTATAAGCCCAGGTATAAAGATTTCTGCTGAAGCTTTGTTCTTAAAAACTGCAAAATTACCTAAGGTTGAACTCGTAAAACCAGATAATATTATAGGCAAAAACACTGTAAATAGTATACAATCTGGACTTGTATTCGGATATATAGGAATGGTTGATTTTATTATTGAAAGAATGATCCATGAAATTGGTTGTGATGAAAAGGAAATTAAAGTAGTAGCAACAGGTGGATTTTCAACTTTAATATCTAGTGAAAGTAAATATATAAAAGTAATAGATAAGATGTTAACTCTTGATGGCTTGCAAATCGTATATGAAAGAAACAAAAGTAAGTAGATATCTACTTACTTTTGTTTGTATGTATTGAGGTGAAAAATGAAAATAGGAAATTTAGTATTAGAGAATAATATTTTTCTAGCACCAATGGCTGGGGTTTCTGATATTGCCTTTAGAATTATATGTAGACAAATGGGGGCAGGCTTGGTTTTTAGTGAGATGGTTAGTGCAAAAGGCATCTATTATAAAGATAGTAAGACTAAAGACCTTACAGCTGTAGATCCTAGAGAAAGACCTGTTGCATTGCAAATATTTGGTTCTGATCCATATATAATGGCATACGTCGTAAAAGAATACTTAAATGAAAGAAATGATATAGATATAATTGATATAAACTTAGGGTGTCCAGCACCTAAAATAGTAAAAAACGGAGATGGATGTGCCTTAATGAAGGATCCACCTTTAGCAGGTAGAGTAATGGAAAGTGTAGCAAAAGCTTCTAGTAAACCTGTTACAGCAAAATTTAGAATTGGCTGGGATGATAATACAAAAAATGGGATTGAGATTGCCAAAATTGCTGAAGAATCAGGTATTAGTGCTATTACAGTCCATGGAAGAACAAGAGAGATGTTTTATTCAGGAGATGCGGATTGGGATTTTATTAAAGAAGTGAAAGATTCTGTATCAATACCTGTTATAGGTAATGGTGATATTTTCCAACCAAAAGATGGGATAAAAATGTTGGGGCAGACTGGTTGCGATGCTATATCCATTGGGAGAGGATGTCAGGGTAATCCTTGGATATTTAAGAGAATATTGAACCTAATCAAGGGGAAAGAAGATATTCCACCTACAAAAGATGAAATAATAAACATGGCTATAGATCATTTAAACATGTCCTGCGGTTTTAAAGGTGAGAGAATTGGTGTAAGAGAAATGCGTAAGCAAATAGCATGGTATTTAAAGGGCATGAAAAATTCCAATGAGATTAAAAATAAAGTAAATACTACTGAAACAAAAGAAGAGATTATTAGTATATTGCAAGAGTTTTTACTGAATATATAATGGTTTTGTATCATATATTGAAATAGTCAATACTTATAAAGGGGTTGATACTATTTTTTTATATATTTTGGATTGTAACCATTATAAGGAGTATACTAAGAAAAATTTATTAAAATATATTCCGGATTTTGTTTTGCCTCAAATTAGACCAAGAGTAATTGAAGAAATAATTGAGGATGAAAATATTATTGGAAGGGTTGGGGGAATAAATTTAAAGCAATTAAATTATTTAGATGATGTGCAATGGCAAAGATATATAGAGGGAATAAAAAGTATTTTGGACGAAGAAACTATCCTATACATTGAAGGCTCAGAAAAATTCCCAAAAGAAATATTAATAGAGATAGAAAAGGAAACTGATTTAGAATTTTCTTCAGGGAACAATATCAGAATTAAAAATTTGCCTTCATTACTAAGAGAAGTATATAAACATATAGGTAGGGATATAAATAGCACAGATACTTTGCTAATTTGTGATGATGGAAATACAATAATGGAAACTATTGAGTTATTAAGAGATGATGTTAAGTTCTTTACTGTATACGGAATTGCAGCAGATGATAAAGAAGAGTTTTATGCTGATGTATTTAACAATACAGGAATTTCAATATTTCAACCAAATAATATTAAAAAAGTAATAAAAAATTATGGAACTATAGTAAATTTTTGTAATAAAATAGACATAGAAGTATTTGATTTTAGGAACCATTCTGTTATAATTGATTTTAGTTATGATAAGCCATTTAAAATATTGAAAAACAAAAAGGACAATATTATATATATCCAAGATATAAACTTCAAGTCTGATATTATTAGTAAATGGATTGGTGAATATGTAAATCCTGAATTATTTCTTACTATAGGTAAAGCAGATAGTGGATTTAAGCAGATATATATGTATGATGGCTACTACTATATTGAAGAATATATTAGTAAAGCCATAATAAAAAGAGGGCGTATATGACTGGTATTTTTCTACTTAACTTTAATTTCTTGACAACTTGCACGGCCTTGATTATAATAGTTTTCGAGAAATGGGAAAACATTTCAAGCACCGACATATAAAAAGGCCTAAGGCCTTGATTTTTTATATATATAAAAAAACCCATTAATTTCCACATTTATTCTACGGATTTTGCCACCGTGGATAGTAGTTTTTAATAGTAAAGGAGAGAGTTAGATGGCTGAAAAGGATGTATTTTTAACAGTACAAGGGTTGGAAAAATTAGAGAATGAATTAGATGAATTAAAAACAGTGCAAAGAAGAGAAGTTGCTGGCAGGATAAAAGTAGCATTATCTTTTGGAGATATAAGTGAAAACTCTGAATATGATCAAGCTAAGAATGAGCAAGCTCAGTTAGAAGAAAGAATAATAAAGTTAGAGAATACTCTTAGAAATGCAAAAATTATTGATGAAGACGATATTTCAACAGATGAAGTAAGCGTTGGCTCTAGAGTTGAAGTATTAGATGTTGAATATGATGAAACAACGAAATATATAATTGTAGGTTCAGCTGAAGCTGATCCATTTGATGGAAAGATTTCAAATGAATCACCAGTAGGAAGTGCTTTAATAGGTGGTAAAACTGGGGATGAAGTTGCTGTTCAAGTTCCAGATGGAATTATAAAGTATAAGATTTTATCAATTACAAGATAGTGAAATAGATTTACAAACGGAGGTTAATTATGTCAGGTACGGAAGTAAACTTAAATGAGATGCTAATGATAAGAAGAGAAAAACTAAATTCTTTAATTGAAAAAGGAAAGAATCCGTATTTAATTGAAAAGTTTGATTTTACCCACCATAGCACTGAAATTAAAGAAAAATTCGATGAGTTAGAAGAAAAAGAAGTAACTGTTGCTGGAAGGTTAATGTCTAGACGGGGTCATGGTAAAGTAAATTTCATGGACATACAAGACAGCCAGGGTAAGATTCAAATATTTGCTAAATTGGACGCTTTAGGTGAAGAAAATTACAAAGATTTATCATATCTAGATATTGGAGATATAATTGGAGTTCATGGAAATGTGTTTAAGACTAAAGCTGGTGAAATATCTGTAAGAGCAAGTGAAATATCATTATTAACAAAATCGTTGCAAATACTTCCAGAAAAATGGCATGGATTAAAGGATACAGATATTAGGTATAGGCAAAGATATACTGATTTAATAGTGAATCCTGAAGTTAAAGAAACATTTTTGCTAAGAACTAAAATATTGAAAGCTGTTAGAGAGTATTTAGATGACAGAGGATTTATGGAAGTAGATACACCAATACTTACTCCTGTAGCAGGTGGAGCAAATGCTAGACCTTTCCTAACTCATCACAATACTTTAGATATGGATATGAACTTAAGAATAGCTAACGAGCTTTATTTAAAAAGACTTATTGTTGGTGGATTTGAAAAAGTTTATGAAATGGGAAAAATGTTTAGAAATGAAGGAATGGATAATAGGCATAATCCTGAATTTACAAATATGGAGTTATATCAAGCTTATGTTGATTATGAAGAAATAATGAGATTAACAGAAGAACTGTTTTCATATGTAGCACAAAAGACTTTAGGCACAAATGTAATTAACTATCAAGGCAAGGAAATTGATTTAACACCGCCTTGGAGAAGATTGGATATGGAAGAAGCAATCAAAGTATATGCTGGTGTTGATTTCTCAACAATCAATAGTGATGAAGAAGCAAGAAATATTGCAAAAGCAAAGGGATTAGAAATTGAGTCAGATATGACTAGAGGGCAAATTATATCTGAAATGTTTGAAGAGTTTTGTGAAGAAGATTTAATCCAACCTACATTTATAACAGGTCACCCTGTAGATGTGTCTCCATTAGCTAAGAGAGACCCTGAGGACCCTAGAAAGACTCATAGATTTGAAGCTTTCATGAATGGCTGGGAGCTTGCAAATGCATTCTCAGAACTTAATGATCCTATTGATCAAAGAGAAAGATTCGAAGAACAAGTAAAGCAAAAAGAAAGTGGAGACGATGAAGCTCATCCAATGGATACAGATTTCATTAATGCTATTGAAGTAGGGTTACCACCAACAGGTGGACTAGGAATTGGTATAGATAGAATGGTAATGATTTTAACTAATCAACCTAGCATTAGAGATGTTTTATTATTTCCTACAATGAAACCTATAGAAGAATAAATAAATATACAATAAATTAGAGGAAAGTGGGAAAATTCACTTTCCTTTTTTTATTTAATGGCTTGTTAATATAAGATCCTTTATTTATATTCTTGAATAAAAAACATTTTAATGACCAAGATATATATAAATATAATTAAGGAGGCTATATATTATGGATTTCCAATTAAGTCAAAAGGAAACTATGCTATTAGAAGATGCCAAGAAACAAGAAGAGCTCTGTATAGTAAAATATGAAAGTTTTGCTAATCAAGCTAAGGATCCAAAATTAAAACAATTGCTAAATAGCTTAGGATCACAAGAAGAAGAACATTTAAACACTGTGAATACATTATTACAGGGTAAGGCACCAAATCTATCAAGCTCTAGTTCTACCAAGAAAAACCGAAGTAATAGTAGTAGTAGCTCTGGTAATACTAGTATCAGATATAATAATCCAGATGATGCAACAATGTTAACGGATTTATTGTCAACTGAAAAGTATGTTTCTAGTCTTTATGATACATCAATATTTGAATCAGCTAATAAACCTGTTAGAGATGCTTTACAACATATACAAAAAGAAGAACAGTCACATGGGGAGCAAATATTTAATTATATGAATCAAAATGGTATGTATAATGTAAAATGAGAGAGTAAAATCTATTTATCTTAATAAAGAAAACCAATAAAACAGCTTGAATTTACTAAGGCTGTTTTATTGGTTATTCAAATTATACTAAAAGGATAAAGAGTATTGACAATCTAGTAAAAAAATAGTAAACTAATAAAGGTTGTTAATGAGAGCCAAAGACCTTAACAGGTGATTTGACAAGGTAAAAAAAAGATGTTACACTAATAAAGTTGTAACAAATGTGGGCAATAAGTTAGCCACTAGAAGTATAGTATATTATGGACCTGTAGCTCAGCTGGTTAGAGCGCACGCCTGATAAGCGTGAGGTCGGTGGTTCGAGTCCACCCAGGTCCACCACAACTTAAAAGTTCTATTGCGTATAAACCGTAATAGAACTTTTGCTTTTTAATAAAAATACTTGTCAAAATTTAAAAATCATGCTATACTAATAAAATTGTAAGGCCCCATGGTCAAGCGGTTAAGACATCGCCCTTTCACGGCGGTAACCCGGGTTCGAATCCCGGTGGGGTCACCAACCTTAAATTGCTCCGCAGGAAGTAAATCAGGAGTGTCTGAAAGGACCAACCTTAAATTGCTCCCAGGAAGTAGTTGGGGGAGTGTCTGAAAGGACTATATGGCCTGGTAGTTCAGTTGGTTAGAATGCCAGCCTGTCACGCTGGAGGTCGAGGGTTCGAGTCCCTTCCAGGTCGCCAATAAGTCAACTAACAACGAGCAACTAACAGTGAACAAAGAAAAATCTATTGTCATTCTGACCGAGTCGTAGAATGTATCCAATCACTAACGTTCTTGTGCATTACTGACATAAGACGTACGTCTACTCATTTACTGTTAACTGTTCAATAATATATGCTGGTGTAGCTCAATTGGCAGAGCAACTGACTTGTAATCAGTAGGTTGAGGGTTCAATTCCTTTCACCAGCTCCAATTTGATTTAACATAATAAGTGCAAGATAATTCTTCATTTTTTATGTTCTATTATGCGGGTGTAGCTCAGTGGTAGAGCCCCAGCCTTCCAAGCTGGTTGCGAGGGTTCGATCCCCTTCACCCGCTCCAAGTTGACCTAACCCAATTTGCAGGTTTTGCAAATTGATGGTAGGTCATTCGCAACGAACTCCAAATTTGCACGACCGTAGGGAGTGAACAAATTTGTGATGTGAGACTGCGAGTTGACCAAAGATAACCAACGAAGTGAGTTATAGTAGGTAATTCACAATGAGCACCTATAGCTCAGTAGGATAGAGCAACGGACTTCTAATCCGTGTGCCGGAGGTTCGAATCCTCCTAGGTGCACCATAATAATTTTGGGGTGTAGCCAAGTCGGTAAGGCACCAGACTTTGACTCTGGCATTCCACAGGTTCGAGTCCTGTCACCCCAGCCACACATGATCCATTAGCTCAGTCGGCAGAGCACCTGACTTTTAATCAGGGTGTCCCGCGTTCGAGTCGCGGATGGATCACCACAATATGGAGAGGTACCGAAGCGGTCATAACGGGGCGGTCTTGAAAACCGTTAGGGTGTAAGCCCACGTGGGTTCGAATCCCACCCTCTCCGCCATGCCTAAATAATAGGCGATTTAAAAGGCTCTATTACGTTTGAATGTAGTAGAGCTTTTAAGACCATAAGACTTATAAATTATGTATCATTAAGTTATACAATATATAAAGCAAAAGGTAACACTTACCAGTTGAATAAATTGAATGTAGATGTTACAATTAGTATCCTTCACTAATGGCAACTAACTTCAAATGTTTTGATGCACAATTGCAAAGTGTAAGGGGGTTAATGGTTTACCAAAAGAAACCAGTTGACGTATTGAATGTTTTTATGATATACTAATTTTCCGGTCGATAAGACTGGCCAATTAAGAAAAACTGAATAAGTAATTCCTAGAATTACCAGTTGAATTAATTGATAGTAGATGTTATACTTTTCATCTGACCTAAAGATAAACAATTGTTTAAAATAAAAATAAAAAAAACAGTTGACAATCTTCAGCAAAGATGTTAAACTTAAAAAGTTGCCTCATTAAAGGCGGCACAGCTCACCAAGTGAGCGTTGAACTTAGATAATTAAATAGTGTGAGATACTTTGAATTAAGTTGACCAAACACAATAAGCGTAAGCTAATTGATGTAGGTCATAGCAGTAAGCAAACAATTATGTTATGTGAAACTGCAAAA
>JAQVYQ010000101.1 GCA_028708575.1 Tissierellia bacterium | reverse complement strand
TAAATGGATATATAGAAAGTATTTCAAACCAGATTATTCAGGTGTCAGTAAGGATAAATGGATACTAACAGACCCCCATAATGAGAAAACCCAACTATTTAAAATAAGTTGGATACCTATAGTAAGGCATGAAGTGGTCAAATATAAAAATAGTCCTGATGATGCTAGTTTAAAGGAATACTTTCAAAAAAGAGACAAAAAAGAATTTATAAGAGATAATATTTTGAGTAGGAGAAAATTAACCAAACAAGGAAATTACAAATGTAGAATATGCAAACAATCATTAGTTGGAGAAGAAGAATTAAAGATTAATCAAATTGTAGCAAAGAAATTGGGTGGGGCAGAGAGTTATGGCAACTTAGAATTATTACATCAAAGTTGTCAGCTACAACACCAAATATTATTTGAGAAGTATGGAAGAACATAGCCTTATATCTAATTGGGTAAAAGGTGAAGACTGGTCGGCCTTATTAGATGTTGTACCTACTATGGAGAAGGCGTTATGGTTCCTGACAATTGTTTAAGATATTTAAATAACCATCTTGACATCATTCCGATATAGACATAAAATTACTGTGAGGTGATATTTATGGATTATATTAGTATAAAAGAAGCAAGTGGGAAATGGGAAATAAGCGATAGTAGAATACGAGTACTATGTCGTGAAGGAAGAATAGAAGGAGCTATTAAAATTGGAAGGAATTGGGCGATACCTTTCGATGCAGTAAAACCAATTGACGGAAGAGAAACTATTAAAAAAGAATATCATGGTTTAAATTATGATTTTAATATTATTGACTCTCTAAAAGAAAAGATTGATAAGTATAGACCATTTTCAAAACAACTTGCAGAGTCACTTCATGAAAAGTTAGTTGTAGAATGGACATATAATAGTAATGCTATTGAAGGGAATACTTTGACAATGTCTGAAACTAAAGTTGTACTTGAAGGTATTACTGTTGGTGGTAAAACTATGGTTGAACATTTAGAGACTATCAATCACCGTGATGCTATTTTATTTATAGAGGATTTAGTTTCCAACAAGGAGCCAATTTCAGAATGGAATATAAGAAACATTCACTCTTTAATATTAAAGGAAATAGACAATAAAAATGCTGGAAGATACAGGACAGAAAATGTAGTAATTAGTGGAGCAAAACATATCCCACCTAAGCATTATGAAATAACTGATTTAATGCAAGAGCTTATTGAAGAATATAATAATAATTGGGAAGATTATCATCCAGTAGTAAGGGCAACGCTACTACATGGTGAATTTGTGAAAATTCATCCATTCATTGATGGAAATGGTAGGGCTTCAAGACTTCTACTAAATTTTGAGCTAATGAGGAATGGATATACCCCAATAATTATTAAAAATGAAGATAGAGCAAAATACTATGAAGTATTGGATATCGCACACACAACAATGAATTATGAACCTTTCATAAAATTTGCTTCAGAACTTGTTATAGAATCTGGAGAACTTTGGTTATCAATATTGGATTAATAATATAATAATAGGATCCACCAAGGGGATAGCATATTCTGACGACATCTTTATAGACCACTCAAGCTACGTCTCATGTCAGGAATGTCCAAGAACACGACTGTAGGGAGATGTGATTGGGTACATTCTACGGCGGAGAATATAATTCTGATGACGTTTTGAGGTTCGGAGGGGAAATAATAGGGTTTGACTTAACATATAGTGATTGAAGGTCGATAAAAGGGTCAAAAGTTTTTACAACAGAACCCTTAGTTAAAGGAGGTTGGTATTATTGCATAATTATAGCGAAATGATTTTGCATGTAGTCTTTAACCTAGAAAATCAGAAACAGAAAATTAGTGTGGATTTATTAAGACAAAAATTGATTTGGGAGGCAGATAAATCAGTTTTATTAGAGAGCAAAATTCGAAGCTTGATTGAAAAAGGTTATTTATTAAAAGAAAATAATAGTTTGTTATTGACAAATAAAGGCAGGATTGAAGCAACTGGAATAAGTAAAGCAATGGTAAAAGATGAATTTAGTAAAAAAATTGACCGATTGACAAGAAGTAGCGCTTATTTAGACTTTTGTGAAGAGGTATATGGTTACAGAGTATATCTTTTCAACATGATGGATAAACAACAATTAGATTTTGTTTTAGGTTCTATTCCGCTATCGGCAGATGATACAATTTTGGATTTGGGGTGCGGTTCTGGAAGTACTTTAAACCTATTGGTTAAAAAGTATGGATGCCGAGGAATTGGAATTGATCAACTAGATGACGATATATTAGATAGACCTAGCATGGCAATTACATATATAAACGGTGACATTGACAGAATCTCCGATTATAGTTTAAAACCCACAGTCACACTATCCATTGACAGTCTCTATTTTAGCAAAGATTTGGACAAACTGGTTCAGCAATTAAACAGTATAGAGAACAATAAAATGTATTTGTTTTATTCACAATATATATTTGATGAAGTTTTCGGTGATAAGAGTATCCTTCATAGCCATAACACGAAAATTGCTGATGTTCTTAACAAAAACAATATTTCTTTCAGAACCATTGATTATGGTGAAAACGAGCGCTTATTATATGAAAACTCTTTGATAGTGCTAAAAAAGTATAAGAAGGCATTTGAGGATGAAGAAAATTTAGATCTTTATGAGCAAAAATTAAAGGAAGTTATGATGGGGTTGGAACTGTATGATAATAACCTAGCCAGTCGATACCTGTATATAATAGATGGAATGTGATTATACAAGAAGTTTCCAAAGGACTAACTTTACGGATGAAGAAATCAGGAATACTTAATAGACGCTTGACTCTCCTCTTAGGGGATAAGCTACGATAAATATGTGGAGGTGAGAGAACGATGAAAATCGGTGAATTTTCGAAGCTTAGTATGCTAACAATAAAGGCTTTACGCTTTTATGAAAAAAGAGAACTCCTTGTTCCAGCAGAGGTAGATGAGTGGACAGGGTACCGTTATTATAAAAGCAAGCAGCTGGAAACGGCAGCCACAATAAAAGCCCTTCGACAGTTAGATTTTTCTGTAGATGAAGTAAAGTCTTATTTAGATGGAAAAACAATAAAAGAAATATTACTTACAAAAGAAGCAGAATTAAAGCAAAAACAATTGGATATTTCACATCAACTCTCCATAATAAAATATTTGAAGGAGGATAAAGAAATGAAGTATCAAGCGGTTATTAAGGAAATTCCAGAATGTGTTGTTTATAGCGAGGAGCGAGTACTTAAAAATTATTCCGAGATTTCAATGCTTATTCTAGGTTCTGCAGAAGAATGCTGCAAGCTCAATCCTAACATTGAATGTACAAAACCGGACTACGGATTTTGTGAGTATCTTGATGGTGAGTATAAAGAAGCCGATATTTTAACCAGGTATTCGCAAGCCGTTACTAAGTCTGGAGTAGAAAGTGACAGAATAAAATTTCGCACACTGCCTGCAACAAAAGCTATTTGTATTTATCATAAGGGAACCTACGACTTGCTGGGAGATGCTTATGCATACATTACGAAGTATGCAAATGAGAATGGCTACAAGATATCAGGATTTACTCGTGAATGTTATATTGATGGTATCTGGAACAAGGATAAT
>JAQVYQ010000047.1 GCA_028708575.1 Tissierellia bacterium | reverse complement strand
AGGCTCATATGATAAACATAGGTCTATTAGGTCTTGGAACAGTAGGAACAGGTGTAGTAGAAATACTAAATACCAGAAAAGATGGATTTCAAAAAATTACTGGACAAGAAATTAATATAAAAAAAGTACTTGTTAGAAATACCAACAAAGAAAGACAAGTTAAATTAGATAAAGAAAAATTAACAGATGATTTTAACCAAATACTAAATGATGAAGAAATAAGTATAGTAATTGAAGTAACTGGAGATTTAGACCTAAGTTATAAATATATTACTGAAAGCTTGAAGTCAGGAAAAGACGTAGTTACAGCCAACAAGGCAGTAGTATCCAAGTACTTTGAAGAACTATCATCATTAGCCCAAGAAAACAATCGTGCATTTTTATATGAAGCAAGTGTAGGTGGTGGAATACCTGTCCTAAAACCTTTAAAGGAACAATTAGCCTTAAATGAAATAAGTGAAGTCCAAGGTATTCTTAATGGAACATGTAATTACATTTTAACTAGAATGATAAATGAAGCTATGGGCTATGATGAAGTATTAAAAACAGCTCAAGAATTAGGGTATGCAGAAGCTGATACTACAGCTGATGTAGAAGGCTATGATACTCAAAGAAAACTAAGAATATTAGCTACACTTTCATTGCAAGGTAAAGTATCAGAAGAAGATATACTACTTGCTGGAATAAGTTCAATTCAATCAGTGGATATAGAACATATTAAGAACATGGATGCTTCTGTGAAACTTATAGCAGAAGCAAGGGCGTATGAAGATGGATTTACTGCAGTAGTAGAGCCTACTATAGTAAAAAACAGTAACTATTTTGCTAATGTAAACATGGTATTTAATTCAGTTGCATTTAAAGGAGACAATATAGGGGAATTAAAGTTCTATGGAGCTGGGGCAGGAAAGCTTCCTACCGCAAATGCAGTTTTAAGTGATGTATTGGACATTGTTCTTAATACTTATAGAAAGGGCAATCCATTAGGAGAGAAAGTTTTAAAGAATTATAATCATAAAATAAGTGGCAACTATTATTTAAGAATTTCAGATGTAAGAGAAGACATAACCCATTCACTAAGAAGTATTGCAAATAATGTATTAAGTTTAGGCAGTCAAACAGCTGTACTAACAAATGAAATTGAGTTATCTAAACTAAAAGAGATTATTTCTTCATTTGGAATAGGAAAAAAAGATTATTTCCTAGCAAGAATAAATTTTTAGGGGGCGAGAAAATGAAATACATCAGTACTAGAAATAATAACATTTCACTAACATCTAGTCAGGCCATAATCCAAGGAATATCTAAGGATGGAGGGCTTTTCGTTCCTGATCAATTACCACAAATATCATTGGAAGATTTAAAAGATCTAGACTACAAAAAACTTACTTTTGAAATTCTTTCAGTCTTTTTAACTGATTTTGAAGACAATGACTTAAAAGAATGTATAGAAAATGCCTATGATAATAAATTTGATACTGAAGCTATTGCACCATTAGTTAAAGTAGGTGAAGATTACTGTCTTGAATTGTATCATGGATCAACACTTGCATTTAAAGATATGGCCTTATCCCTATTGCCACATCTGTTTAAAAAAGCATTGAAAATAAACAATATAGATGAAGAAGTAGTCATTTTAACAGCTACTTCTGGAGACACTGGAAAGGCAGCATTAGAAGGATTTGCTAATATCGATGGGATAAAAATTATAGTGTTTTTCCCAGAAGAGGGAGTTAGTAAAATCCAAAAACTTCAAATGAAAACTCAAGAAGGAGCAAATACATTTGTAGTAGGAATAAATGGAAACTTTGATGATGCACAAAATGGTGTAAAGAAGATTTTCAATGATGAAATCTTTATAAAAAGATTAGACAAGAACAATTATATACTATCATCTGCAAATTCTATAAATATTGGTAGACTAGTTCCACAAGTAGTTTATTATTTTCATAGCTATTTTGAATTAGTTAGAAACAACCAAATTAATCTTGGAGATAGTATAAATTTTACTGTCCCTACTGGTAATTTTGGAAATATCCTTGCAGCATATTATGCGAAAAAAATGGGACTACCTATAAATAAATTAATATGTGCTTCAAATGAAAACAAAGTACTAACAGAATTTTTTGATACTGGAATATATGATAGGAGAAGAGAGCTTAAATTAACTTCTTCACCATCTATGGATATATTGATTTCAAGTAATCTTGAAAGACTACTATATCATTTAGATGAAAGTCATGAAGACCTAACACCAATATATATGGAAGACTTATCAAAGAATGGATTTTATAAAGTAATAAAGGAAAACTTAAGTGAATTTTATGCTGCTTTCGCAACAGAAGATGAAGTCTCAGAAACTATAAAGCGAGTATATGAAAAATATGATTATTTGTTGGATACACATACAGCCGTAGCATACAATGTATGCAAAAAATATCAGAAGGAAACTAATGATAAAACAAAAACCGTAATAGTATCAACAGCAAGCCCATATAAATTTGCATCTACTGTTGCTTCATCAATAGGAATTGATTTAAAAAATATGGATGAATTTGAAGTCATAGATGAGATATCTAAAAAAGTGAATTCAGATATTCCTAAATCAATAAAAGACTTGAAAACTAAAGAAATTGTTCACGAAAATAATTGTAATAAAGAAGACATGAGAGAGATAATCAAAGATTTTTTAGGAGTAGGTGGATCTAGTGCATAAGATAAAAGTACCAGCAAGTAGTGCAAATCTAGGACCAGGATTTGACACATTAGGAATTGCCTTAAACATATATGATACATTTACTTTTGAGGAAATTCCTGAAGGTTTAGAAATCATTGGTTGTGACCAACACTACAACAATGAGGATAATTTAATCTATTTATCCATGATAAAAGCATTGGCTGAAATGGATTATAAAATAAGTGGAGTTAGAATAACTGTAGATTCAGATATACCTATTTCAAATGGATTAGGAAGCAGTGCCGCTTGTATAGTAGGTGGAGTATTTGGAGCAAATGAATTGGCTGGAAGACCTTTTTCTAAAAATGATTTGCTAAAAATAGCTACTGATATAGAGGGTCATCCTGATAATGTTGCGCCAGCAATATTTGGTGGTTTGGTAGTATCTATAATGGATAGAGTAGATGTAATTCATAATAATATAGATGTAGCAAATGGACTGAAATTTGTCGCATTAATTCCAAATTTTAAGTTATCTACTAAAAAGGCTAGAGCAGTATTGCCAAAGAAAATCTCTTATAAAGATGGAGTATATAATGTAAGCAGAGTGTCCCTATTAATATCTGCACTATCCAATGGTAAGTTTGAATTGCTAAAGTATGGTCTGGGAGATAGACTTCATCAGCCTTATAGAGGTAATTTAATACCAGATTATGAAGATATAATGGCAATCTGCCAACAGCACAATGCCTTAGGAACTTTTTTAAGTGGTGCTGGGCCAACTATTATGGCTTTAACAGAAGAAGACAATAAAGATTTTGTACATGATATAAAAGATGATTTAAAGTCATTAATAAATACTTGGGAAGTAAAAGAATTAAGTATAGATTTTGAAGGAGCAACTAGAATCGAGGGCTAAAGCCCTTGATTATTTTTCGAATTTATTAGAAAATAGGTTTGGAGGTAAGAGTATGCTAAATTATAAAATACCCGGAAGAGGAAAATTTGAGATAGAAAACATAGTTTTGGACTACAATGGAACTGTTGCAGTAGATGGCTTAATACTAGATGGTGTTAAAGAGTTATTATCAAAACTAAAAGAACATGCAAATGTATACATACTTACTGCTGATACTTATGGAACGGTCAGAGAGGAATGTAAGGACTTAGGTGTTGAAGTTATTAGATTTCCAAATGAAAATGCAGGTGAAAATAAAAAAAGGATAGTAAAAGAACTGAATGGTCAAAAAACCATATGCATAGGTAACGGCTACAATGATATCCCTATGTTTGAAGAATCTATACTAAGCATAGCTGTCATTGAAGGAGAAGGAGCCTGCGGGAAACTCCTTTCTAATTCAGATATTGTTACAAGATCTATAATAGATGCTTTGAATATTATACTAAATGAAAAGAAGCTAGCGGCAACCCTTAGAAATTAAGGAATTACTTATAACACAAAAAAACACCTCCAAGTAATCTACTTGGAGGTATCATATCAACTTCATCACTAAATTTAAGTCTATTATTATTTATATCCTTCTACATTGTCAAACGGCACATCTATGCTGTAGTGACCCATTAATGAATCATCTATTTCACCGTCTATCAAAAATTGTACTCTATCAACTGTATCCAGCTCAATAAGGCTTGCAACTATTTGATATATAGTAAAAGTTTCTTGTAATGAACCCCCATGCATTCCATCACGTGCGAAGTCTACAAAGGCAGTTCCATCAGCAACTTCTACACCATTTAGCTTAGTTGATGAAGGAATTACAGTACGAAGATTATCTGATTCAGGATCTTCCATCAAGGCTCTCACTATAGCTTCTTCTAAGTTGTCTTCTGTATTTTCAATTTCTCTTATTTCAGGAATTAATTTTTGCAGGGATTCATCCCCAATTTCAATATACTTTTCATTTGCAAAATATAGTGTAACTTTAATAGTTTCCGGTTCAGGAATTTCCTCAACTGGTTCTTCAACAACTGGTTCTTCAACTTGTGGAGTCTCTTCCTCATTTTTGCATGATATAATCCCTACTGATAATACTAATATCATTAATATAGCTAATATTTTTTTCATGTCTTTCTCTCCTCGTATAATATGTCTCTTATTATTTTATCATACCATCAGCAATGTATTCAAGTCCATGGTTTGTAAATTATTACCAGAATACTTGTCAACAATTATTATATTTCACATTTTATCAAGAGTCAATACATGGTAAAATGATAAAAAGGAACCGACCCCTTTTATCATTCTTACTCAATATATTTTTTTTAAAAGGATTAATTAATTAAAAAGTTATATGTATACAACTAAATAGGATATAATTAAGATAGAATAATTTTTTGGTGGTGTTAAATGTTAATAATCTCAGATATAGAAATTAAAAATAGAGCAGGGTCCCAGGACACATTTTTAAAGGGAAAAAAATATTACGAAAATGGTAAAGTAAAGAGAATAAAAACAAATCCTCATAGGACTTATTTTGTTGCTGAGGTTTTTGGAACAAATAAATATGAATCAGATGTAGAATTTGATTTGGATGGAAGTATTATATCTACTTCCTGCACTTGTTCTGCCTATAGTAAATACCATAGAGATTGCAAACATATTATTGCCTTATTGTTGGCAATTAAGGGGTTTGAAAACAAGGATAAATTAATGTCAAAGAAAACCGAAGGCAATCTAGATAATATAATAAATAGATATAAAGAAAGTAATGACATTTCCCTATGGCCTGTGAAACTAGAAATTAATTTTGAAAAAAGCAAATATAGTTCTACAGTCAGTTTAAGAATTGGGGAGGATAGACTATATGTCGTAAGAAATATGGCAAAATTTTTGTCGTATGTCATCAACAATAAAACTATTGAATTTGGCAAGGAATTTACATATTCACCAGTATTACATTGTTTTAAAAATGAAGACGAAGATTTAATGGACTTTTTAAAAATACTGTATGAAAACTTTGACTATGATTATAATTCAAGTATATTTTCTGGCAAGTATTTGAATCTTAACCCTTTTACAGAAGATAAGTTCCTCCAACTTATGATAAATAGGAAAGTGAATTTAACATATAAGGGCCAAGTATATAATGATATAGAAGTTACAGATAAAGGATTAGAACTTCAGTTCAATATTGGGGAAGAAGATGATGATTTAATATTAGAGATTGAAGAAGATACTAATAGTGGCCCAATTACAGATAGTGGAAGGTTCTTTCTATATAAAGAAGGAATCTATAAATTATCTAATCAACAAATAATGACTTTTATGCCTATATATAATGAAATAGAAAATAAAGATATAAAAAAAATAAGAATAGACAATAAATTGAAGGAGCCCTTTATATCCGAAGTATTACCTAGTATTAAAAAATACGCAAAACTTAATATAGATCAAAATGTCCAAGAGTCAATATATAATCCAGATTTATACGCAACCATATACTTTGATAGAATGGACGAGACAATATTTGGAACGGTTTTGTTCAATTACGAAGATTTAGAGATAAATCCATTTTCTTCAAAAGTTGTAAAAAAGGGCAATGGGAAAATACTCTTGAGGGATTTAGAAAGAGAAAGAAATATAATGACCTTGCTTGAAGAATCAGATTTTAGAGTTGAAGATGGAAGGTTTTTCTTAGAGGAAGAGGAGTTGATTTTTGACTTTATTAATGATATAGTCCCTAAATTACAAGACTATTGCCAAATATATTATTCTGATAGCTTTAAAAGAATTGGCTTATTAGGGTCCGAAGCTTTTACAGGCGGGATAAAATTAAACAATACTTTCGATATGCTTGAATTCAACTTTGGCATCGAAGGAATAGATTTATCAGAACTTAATGACGTATTTAATGCCTTAAAAGAAAAGAAGAAATATTATAAATTAAAAAACGGATCGTTTTTATCATTGGAAACAAAGGAGCTTGGAGATATAGTTAATATATTAGATTATCTAGATATTAGCAGATCCGAATTTAATGATGGTAATCTTAATATTCCTAAATATAGAAGCTTGTATCTTGACAAGATATTAAGTGATAAAAATATTGATTTTATAAAGAAAAATATTGATTTTAAAAGACTTGTGCGTGATATTAATGAACCTGAAGACAATGAATACGAAATACCAGAGAATTTGAATGCAAAACTAAGAGATTACCAAGTTTTTGGTTTTAATTGGTTAAAAACATTATCAAAATATGGATTTGGGGGCATTTTAGCCGATGAGATGGGCCTTGGGAAAACATTGCAGATAATTACATTTCTTCTGTCAGAGAAGGATGAGAACAATGGTGGAACAAGTATAGTCATAGTACCAACATCATTAGTATATAACTGGGATGAGGAAGTCAAAAAGTTTGCACCTAGCCTTAAAACTCTAATAATTATTGGAACTAAAGAAGAGAGAAGAGAGCTAATAAAAGAAGTAAATAATCATGACTTAATAATTACATCTTATCCATTAATGAGAAGGGACATAGAAGAATATAAAGAATTTACATTTGAACATTGCATCTTAGATGAAGCTCAACATATAAAGAACCATGGATCCCTAAATGCTAAGTCAGTAAAAAATATAAATGCAAAACAATATTTTGCTTTAACAGGAACCCCAATGGAGAACTCATTATCAGAACTTTGGTCTATATTTGATTTCTTAATGCCAGGATATTTATTATCCTATGGTAAATTCTCTATGAAATATGAAAGACCTATTACAAAGAACGAGGACATCAGTAAATTAAAGGATTTAAATAATCATATTAGACCATTTATACTGAGAAGGTTAAAGAAAGATGTATTAAAAGAGCTACCAGATAAAATAGAGCAAAAGATTCTAGTAGATATGTCAGATGAACAGAAGAAAATATATTTAGCATATTTACAAGCTATAAAAGGCCAATTGACAGAAGAAATCAATACTAAAGGATATAATAAAAGCCACATAAAAATATTAGCTGGGTTAACAAGACTTAGGCAAATTTGTTGTCACCCTGGAATATTTTTAGAAGATTATAAAGGTGAAAGTGGTAAATTAGAATCCTTAGAGGAAATAGTAGAAGAAGCTATTAATGGTGGGCATAGAGTATTAATATTTTCTCAATTTACTACCATGCTTAAAAGAATTAGGCAAAGCCTTGAAAACAAAGGAATTGATTGCTTGTACCTTGATGGCCGAATTCCAACTAGAGATAGGGGAGAATTAGTTAAAAGCTTTAATAGAGGTCTTGGAGATGTGTTCTTAATATCTTTAAAAGCTGGAGGTACAGGACTAAACCTAACTGCAGCAGATATGGTGATTCATTATGACCCATGGTGGAATCCAGCAGTTGAAGACCAAGCTACAGACAGAGCCCACAGAATAGGCCAGGAAAACAGAGTACAAGTAATAAAGCTTATTACCAAAGGAACCATAGAAGAAAAAATATTCCAGCTTCAGGAACAAAAGAAAGAAATGATAGACAAAGTAATCCAAGAAGGTGAAACACTAATATCAAAATTATCAGAAGAAGAATTAATGTCCCTATTTTCTTAAACAAAGTAAAAACAAAAATGATAAAAGGGAACCGACCCTTTTTATCATTTTTGTTTTTACTTTACACATATATTGAATTAATGTAAAATTAAGTAAATAATATTATTGAAACAAGGGGTGTTATTATGCCAAGACCAATTAGATTAAAAAGTGAAACTGGGATATATCATGTTATGGCTAGAGGTAATAGACGAAAAAACATATTTCATGATGATGAGGACAAAAATAGATTCATAAATATATTGGTACAAAAGAAAAAAGATGATAAATTTACCCTGCTGGCCTTTTGCATAATGGACAATCACTACCACTTGTTGATTCGTGAAGAAAAAGAAAGCTTATCTAGTATTATGAAGATGATAAATTCCACTTATGCAGTTTATTATAATAATAAATATGAAGGAATAGGACATGTTTTTCAAGATAGATTTAGATCTGAAGCAATCCACAATGATGCGTATTTATTAAACGTAACCAGGTATATACATAATAATCCAAAGAAAGCAGGGATAGTTCTTAATTGTAAGGATTATCCTTGGAGTAGCTATCAGAACTATATATATTATAAAAAGAATAATGAACTACTTGATGCATCATATATTCTTTTCCTATATTCATCGGATATAAATAAGGCTGTAGATAATTTTATTACTTTCACTGAAGAAATTGATACTGCCGTGTATTTAGATGATTTTAGTGAAAAAGAGGAAGAAGAAAAAATAAATATGTATATCAAATCAATCGTAGAGGAAAATAAAATAAGCAAAGACCAATTAATAAATGAAAGCAAATATAAGAGTTTAAGAAACCATGTTATTAGATATATTAAAGCAAATACTACCCTACAATTATCTAAAATAGCTATAATAATGGGAATAGATAAGCAAATAATTTATAGAGTTAAATAGAAATCGCATTAAAAACTAAAATCTACAAGAAGGAAATCGTGAGCATTATTATAGTTTTAAAGATAGGCATTAGTCAATTTATTTGACTGAATGGAGAAATGATAAAAGGGAACCGACCCCTTTTATCATTTTATCATTTTTGCCCATGGTTTTAAATCTATATGGTATAATTTAGCTTAGAAGTAAGTTAATATGCTAGCAAACAAAAAAGCAAGACAAACTAGTTCTTTTAATTTAAAGGGGATAAAAAATGCACTTTGTAAACGCAAAAGGAATTTTATCGTCTAAGAATGGTATGAATCTATATAGGGGATGCACCCATGGCTGTATCTACTGCGATTCACGAAGTGAATGTTATGGGATGAATCATGATTTTGAAGATATTGAAGTTAAGGCAAATGCCTTAGAGCTCTTGGAAGACACTTTGAGGCGAAAGCGCAAGAAATGCATCCTGGGATTAGGTTCAATGTCTGACCCTTACATCCCAGAAGAACACAAATTGAATCACACTAGGAAAGCTCTGGAATTAGTTGGCCAATATGGATTTGGTATTACTTTAATTACTAAATCTAATGGTGTAATCAGAGATATAGACTTGCTTAAAGAAATCAACAAAAATACAAAATGTGTTGTTCAAATGACTTTGACTACTTATGATGATAATTTGTGTAGAAAACTTGAGCCTAATGTTTCTACTACAAAATCTAGATTTGAAGCATTAAAACAATTAAACCAAGCCGGAATTCCCACTGTTGTTTGGCTATGTCCCATATTACCCTTTATCAACGATACCGAGGAGAATATCAAGGGTATACTAAAATATTGTATTGATGCCAAGGTATATGGTGTAATTTGCTTTGGTATGGGTTTGACTCTTAGACAAGGAAATCGCCAGTACTATTATAGTCAGTTAGACAGACTATTTCCTGGATTAAAAGAAAAGTATATTAGAATATATGGTAACAATTATGCAATTAATAGCCCAAACCATAAGAGCCTAATGAAGCTATTTCATCAAATATGTGAAGCCAATGGAATTGTACATGATAATAAGCGTATTTTTGATTATCTAAATACATTTGAAGAAAGGAATCCGTCAATTCAGTTAAGTTTATTTGATTGAATAGACCAAAAATATGAAAAATTAATTGGAAATGATAAAAGGGAACCGACCCCTTTTATCTGGGATTAATAGGTGTCGGTGAAATATTTCCTTATGGACAAGATTTCGATATAACTAGCAAAAGGGAAATGTTGAATTTATCTAATGCATGTATAGAAAGAGATTTACCTGTGCTAATTCATACCAACGAAGCTGTAGGACATCATTATAGCGGAAAGACAGACACTACTGCCGTAAAAGCTAGTGCATTTGCAAACAACTATCCAGACCTTAAAATAATATTTGCTCATTGGGGCGGAGGCCTATTGTTTTATGAATTAATGCCAGAAACACAAAAACAAAATAAAAACGTATATTATGATACAGCAGCATCACCTTTTTTATATGATAATAAAATATATAAGGTAGCTAAGGAAATAGGTATCTTAGATAGAGTATTATTCGGTAGTGACTATCCTTTAATACCTATGAATAAATATATTGAAGATGTAGCTAATTCAGCTTTAACTGAAAAAGAGCAAGCTCTTGTTAATGGTGAAAATGCAAAGAAATTATTGAAATTACCTTAAATTAAAATGTTTTTATTGCATAAATCATCTAAAGATGATAAATTATTATAGTCTTAAATATTTTGAGAGTGTTTCCTTGGGACCCACTAAAAAAATCAAGGGAGTGATATTGTGATTAGATACAGTAGGATTTTAGAAAAGAATCCTCGTGAAATTGTCCTATTAAAATCGCGCCCATGTACATGGGCGCTTTGTTCTTTTTGCGATTATATTGATGATAATTGCAATGACAATCAAGCTATGATTAAATTTAATAATCAGGTTTTACAAAATGTAACAGGGGAATTTAAAAGATTAGAGGTAA
Source organism: Tissierellia bacterium (assembly GCA_028708575.1). Taxonomy (GTDB): domain Bacteria; phylum Bacillota; class Clostridia; order Tissierellales; family Tissierellaceae; genus UBA3583. The sequence continues at coordinate 4,004 of JAQVYQ010000047.1, read as the reverse complement.
TAAACTCTGGAAGTGTATTTGAATTGCCTAAGGAATGCTTACAAGATATAAAAGACATAGTAGTAGAAAAGGGCATTGAAGAGTTATATTTTGAAAGCCATTATAGCTATAGACATAGGCTTGAAGAAATAAAAGATTATTTCCCAGCTATTGATGTTAAATTTAAATGTGGAATTGAAACATTTGATGATGATTTTAGAAATAAACATTTGAAAAAAGGAGTTTCTTTCAAGAGTCCTGAAGAAGTAGCTGGATATTTCAATACTATTTGTTTATTGGTTGGAATAAAAGGACAGACTAAGGAAATGATTTCAAAGGATATGGACATATTGTTGAAATACTTTGAGAGGGCTTGTATAAACATATATATTGATAATACAACTGAAGTAAAAGCTGACCCTGAGCTTATAGATTGGTTCAAGAATGAATATTCTCATTTAGAGGATATGGATAATGTTGAAATACTATGGAATAATACAGACTTCGGGGTAGGTGAAGATGATGAAAACAAATAAACTTGTTAGAGGAGCAGTAATCGCAGCTCTTTATGCTTTACTTACTATGACATTGCCTGCATATGGTCCATTGCAATTTAGATTGTCTGAAATAATGACCCTATTGGCATATTATAATCCATTTTATATACTGCCACTTACTTTAGGATGCGCCATTGCTAATATATACAGTCCTTTTGGAATAGTTGATGTGATTTTTGGAAGCTTGGCTAGTTTTTTAGCTTTAACAGCTATGAGCAAAACTAAGAACATCTATATAGCAAGTATTTGGCCAGCCTTCTTTAGCTTTATAATTGGGCTAGAAATAATGCTTTTCTCTACCGAACCGGTTAATTTCTTTTTAATTACAGGGCAAATTATGCTTTCTGAATTAGTAGTCGTAACTGTAATTGGAGTTCCTATTATGAAAAACTTGATGAAAAACGAAGATTTTAATAGATTGATTATGGAGATATAAATTTGACAAATATCTTATTAAAATGTTATTATGAAAAAAATAATATGTAAAGGGTGAACTATTAATAACGATGCGCAACTAATCCATTATTAAATATGAAAACATAATATATTAGCTAAGAATTTACCTAATATATTTGTGTCTATTTTTATTGAGTGGATAGTTGTAATATTAATGACTAATACCTTTGGGTGCATTTTTGATTGTTAAACTATCCTCTCTTTTTACCAAAAGGAGGATTTTTTTATGCAAATAATAAATATAAAAGATTTAAAAAAACACTATGGTTCAAGATTGGTCTTAGATATTGATGAGTTAAAAATTAATAGAGGAGACAGAATAGGGGTTGTAGGTGTAAATGGAGTTGGCAAAACAACCTTCTTAGAGATCTTAGCTGGATTAATTGAATTTGATGGTGGTAATCTATCTATAAATTCAGATGTGACTATTAAATATATTTCCCAATTAAAAGAACCCAATAATAAAACAATTAGTGGAAAGTATGCTTCAATATTTGATGTTTATAATCAATGGAATGATAATATGAGTGGTGGAGAGAAGACAAGATTTAAGCTGGCAGAGGGCTTTGAAGATCAAGGATCCTTAATGCTAATTGATGAACCTACGAGTAATTTAGATATAGATGGAATAGATCTGATAATAAATAACTTTAAAGACTATGGTGAGACCTATCTAGTTGTATCTCACGATAGAGCCTTGCTGGATTCTGTTTGTAATAAAATATTAGAAATAGAAAATGGGAAAGTAAAACTTTATCGTGGAAATTATAGTAAATATGTGGATATCAAAGAAGAAGAGCTAAGTAGAAGAGAATTTGAATATGAGGAATATATAAAAGAGAAGAAGAGGCTTACGGACTTAAAAACTAATATTGAGAACAAGTCCTCAAGCGTAAAGAAACCTCCTAAGAGAATGGGTAATTCTGAAGCTAGACTCCACAAAATGGGTGGGCAAGGTGCAAAGAAAAAATTAGACAACTTTGCAAAATCAATTAAAAGTAGAATTAATCATCTGGAAGTTAAAGAAAGGCCTATAGAACAAGAGATAATAAAGGTAAAAATATCAGATTCAACTAAAGCTCATGGCAAAATTTTGATATCAGGCAATAAAATTAACAAATCCTATGGAGATAATGTGATATTTAAAGATGCAAATTTTAATATCTTAAATGGTAAAAAAGCTGCATTAATTGGACCAAATGGCAGCGGAAAAACTACCCTTATTAAGATGATATTAAATAACGAAGGTATTGAAGTAAGTAAGAATGTTAGAATAGGTTACTTTAGTCAATCTCTAGATATTCTGGATAAAAAGAAAAACATATTGGATAATGTAATGGAAGACAGTATCCATGATGAGAACTTTGCAAGACTTATTCTGGCTAGACTCCTATTCAAAGGAGATAAGGTCTATGATAAGGTTGATGTCCTTAGTGGCGGAGAAAGAGTTAAGGTTTCCTTTGCCAAGATTATATTAAAGGATATCAATTTCTTTATTCTAGATGAACCAACTAATTATCTAGATATAAGCAGTCTTGAAGTAATAGAAGAACTACTTGTAAACTATAATGGAACAATATTAATAGTTTCCCACGATAGAAGGTTTATAGAGAATATGGCAAATGATTTATTGATAATTGAAGATAAAAATATAAAACATTTCCAAGGTAAATACAATGAATATCTTGAAAGCAAAAATAAACTGAAGTTGGATATAGAAGAAAAAGAAATCGATGAAAAGAAGATGCTATTAAAGACGGAAATATCGGCATTGATTGGTGAAATTTCCTTGGAGAAAAATGAAGAGAAGAAGACAGAGCTGGATATGATGTATCAGGAAAAGTTAGAAGAGTTAAAGGAGTTAAACAAAATGTAAGGCTAAAAGGTGTCTGTCTTCATGCTGGAACAAGTGAAATAGAACTAAGAATAACGAAAACACATGTATAAACTTTACCCTTTTTGTTTGGCCTTGCTTTTTCTTATAAAAAACTATAATATTATAATAATATTCTCATCAAGAAAATATTGCAGAAGAAGAAAAGAGGGACACAAAATACATGGACAAACAAAGGAAAAGAAATATACAAGAAGCAATATTAGCAGCTCTTCCACTAATGTTAGGTTATATACCAGTTGCAATAGCATTTGGATTATTGGCTAAGAACACTGGATTATCATTAATAGATACTTTTCTATTTTCATTAATTGTATATGCAGGTGCAAGCCAATTTATGGCTCTAGATCTTATTATAGCAGGAGTGGCTACAGGTAATATAATTCTTGCTGCTTTTTTGCTTAATCTAAGACATCTAATGATGTCAGCATCCCTATCTCTAAGGTTGAAGAAGGTAAAGAAACCAATACTTCCAATTATAGCCTTTGGCATAACAGATGAGACTTTCTCCCTTCTGTCCTTTAAAGAAGGGGATTTGGAAACTCCATATGTATTAACAATAACTGTATTAGCTCATTTAACATGGGCAGCTGGAACAATATTAGGATACTTAGTAGGAGAAATACTTCCTAGTTCACTACAATCTAGTTTGAACATAGCATTATATGCAATGTTTGCAGCGCTTTTATTTCCACACTTTAAAATTAATAAAAAAATATTGCTTTTATCAATAATCACAGCAATAATCTATACAATAATCTACTCTATAAATATATTTACATCTGGTTGGGATATTATAATCGGAATAATACTATCTTCAGCTATAGGTGTTATTATTTTAAATAAGGAAAGGGAGGTAAATTAATAATGGATAACTATTTACCTTTAATAATCGGTATGGGACTTGTAACATACATACCTAGAGCGCTTCCTATGTTGTTATTAACAAATAAAGAACTAAATCCAAAGCTAAAACAATTCTTACAATTCATTCCCTATACTTCCTTAACTATATTAATAGTAAGAGGAATAATAACAACATCCTCAGAAATGATGATACCAACAATCGTAGGCATTACAGTAGCAGGAATAATAGCATACTTCAAATCCAATCTAGT
>JAQVYQ010000100.1 GCA_028708575.1 Tissierellia bacterium | reverse complement strand
TATCACTTAGTCAGGCCTCTTCTTCTTATAGCCATTTCTACGTCAAATTCTATTTCTATATCTGGGTAGACTTTGTCCCAGTCTTTTTTTACTTTTTGCCAGGTTTTAGGGTGGAATTTTCTTAGGTAGTCGCCTATTTCTAAAATGTCTACATTGAATTCTTTTTGAAATAGGTCTATTGTACTAGAAAATTGAGCTTGGTATTCTTTAGCTACTTGATTTTGTATGTCTTCTAGAATTTCTTTACTATCAATATGGTATTGCTGTCCTAATATATAGCTATGGATATTGGATTCTAATTCTACCTTCATTTTGATTTTTATTTTATCTGATGATTCTATTAGTTTTGGTTTTGATTTGACATCTGTAAGCATTAGGGTAATGTCACTTCCCTTATAATCTGTTGTGTAGCTGAAATTTTTTGTTTTATTTGTTAAATAGGCTATATCTCTGTTTTGGTCTCCATTTATATAACCAATAAGTTTATAATCTTTGAAAACTGCACCACCACTAATATTTACTTGATCGCCGCCTTCAGATTCAATTATTGGTATAAGTGAAGCTCCGCAAACATCCATATCAAATATGAACTCTCCCACTTGTTTTGGTGTAAACAATGCAGACTTTTGTACATTCTGTAATAGTGAATTCAAAATACCTTCTACTGCTTCTATTCTTGATGACTTGACCACTGCATCTAAGATTTGTTTTGCATTGCCCTGTACTAATAGCATCTCAACATTTTTATTGGCAATAAAGTCTCGATAAATTCCATCTAAAGTTTCTCTCATAAGTTTCTCATCTAAGGCTACTTCTTCAGATATTATTATGGCCTTTAAATGTTTAAGGTAAAATCCATATTGTAATTGTGTAGAAAGCTTATGCATAGCATCAAAAATATCTTTTCCTTCTATTGTTTTAGTATTTACTAAGTTATCCGATACAGCGTTTTTGCCTAATGCAGATAGATTGGGATAGGAAAATGTAATATTATAAATTCCTTCTTCTTTATCAATCAGATCATAAGCTGCTGTATATGGGTATATTCTTTGATCTACTTCTACCATATCCCAACAACCACTTGTCAGAAGCATTGAAAATATAATCAATATTAGGGTTGTTTTTTTCATTTATTAAACACCTTCTTCCTAATCAATGCTGCTATTAAGATAATTGTTGGTATGACTACAATTGCTATAAAGGCTAATATATTGTGATAGCGTGATACATCTTGTAAAAGCTCTATGAAGTTATCAGGTATCATTGCAATAATATATATTACAGGTATTAGCATTAGGATGAAATACTTATGCTTTTTTACTCCAAATATATTGGCTGCTATTTTACCTGAGGCGTAGTATATTGGTGCTACTGTTGAGAATACCACTATGACCCAAAATGCAATTACTAATCCATCTAAATTCTCAAGGAAAAACCCTGGCAAGTCTAATTGCCTAATTAGCATTAGTATTGGATATACGATACTTGTCATTTGTGCCATACTGAAATGGCTTATAGCCATTATGTATAGTGCTACATATATTATCATTACTGTTGTAATTCCCATGACTTCTGATTTAAAAGCATTTTCTTTTTTTTCAAGGAAGGGAATTGCAAATAAAACCACTTCAAATCCTATAAAAGAAAAAAAGTTATCTTTTACTCCTTTTAATATTGAAGGTATATCTGTTTGAAAGAGGGGCAATATCCTAGTAAAATCTGCACGAGGCAAGGATATTAGCACTATTATCACAGCAAAGAGTATTATAAGTGGATACATAAAATAGCTTGCCCTTGCAATAACTTCTATTTCAGAACAGGCTATATATGAGGATGCTAAAATAAATGATATTAATAATACTTCCAATGGTGTGGTTTGAAGCAAGAATATTTTTATTAATTCAGCTAGATTCCTAGTTATTAAAGCTAAGGTTAATATATAATCTGCTAATACTATAGCTATTAATATGGTAAATATGAGTCTGCCAAATACCTCTCTTCCAATTTGAAAGATGTCCTTTCCTGGGTAGAGTTCAAATATCTTGTTGTATATGGCAAACAAGGGTATTATCAATAGCCATGTTAACATTATTGCTATCCAACCGCTATTGCCCATTATCTCACTTAGATGTCCTGATTGGGAAAGTACTCCAACACCTACACTTGTTGATACTATTAGCCCTCTTAATTGAATATGAGAAATTTTATACTTATTATTCATTTTTCTTTTCTCTCTTCATTCTATTTTTATCCTTAGGTTTTGTAAAAGCTGGGCGGCGGCCAAGGCTTTGTATAGGGGCTTTAAACAAGGTGTCTTTTACATCTCCTTCTTCTATGCCTAATCCAGAATATGGTGCTGTTAGTGGAACATTAAAGCTTTCTAACTTGCATAAATGGCTAAACAATAATATTATTCCTAACATAATGCCATATAGACCTAATAGGCCTGCTAGAACTATAAAAGCAAATTTACACATTCTAATGGCTGCTCCAAATTCATAGGATGGAATTGCAAAGGTTGCTATTGAAGTTATTGCTACAATTATTATCATTAGATTGCTAACTACTCCTGCTTCTACTGCTGCTTGCCCTATTATTAGTCCACCTACTATGCCTATGGTACTACCTATTGGTCCTGATATTCTTGTTCCTGCTTCCCTTATTAACTCCATGGTTATTTCCATTATTGTTGCCTCTATAACTGCTGGAAAGGGTACGTTTACTCTACTTGATCCTACATAGTAGACTAATTTAGTTGGCAAAAGTCCTGGATGATATGCTGTGATAGCTATATATATTGCTGGTGACAATAGGGCTAGAAATACTGCTACCATGCGTATAAATCTTGTTATTGTAGCTTCTGTCCATCTGCTATAATAATCCTCTGTTGATTGCATCAATGTACCTAATGTGGCTGGTACTATTAATACAAATGGTGAATTGTCCACAATTATAGCCACTCTTCCTTCATAAAGGGATGCGGAGACAGAGTCTGGTCTTTCTGTATTTTCCATTTGAGGGAATAAGCTTTTATAATTATCTTCTATTAAATGCTCTAACATTGAACTATCTAAAATTGCGTCTATATCTATTTGGTCTATTCTTCTTTCTACTTCATTTTTGAGATTTTCATTTGCTATATCTGCTATATATAGGATAGCGATATCTGTTTTTGATCTGCTTCCTACCTTTTTCATTTTTATTTTCAAATTTGTATCTTTAATTCTTCTTCTTACTAGGGCTGTATTTGTTCTTAATGTTTCTGTGAATCCATCTCTAGGTCCTCGGATTACTGTTTCTGTCTGAGGCTCGTTGATACCTCTAAGTACCCAACCTCTTGAGCCGATTATTATTGCTCTATCTATTCCGTCTATAAAAAAAAGGGTTTCCCCTGATAAAAGAGCTGTTATCAATTCTTCAAAATTGCCTTCTTCTTTTATCTCAACACTGGCAATTTCTTCTTTAATCATCTGGTTTAGTATTTCATCTTTAAGATTATCTATTTCTACTTCATGGTCTGTATTGCTTTTTTCCATTAGATTTTCTATGACAAAGTCAGATAGTTGATCTTTAAAGGCCAAGCCATCTATTAATACAAATAACAATTTTCTTTTTACTTTATTAGTTACTTCTATTTGTCTGTATATTATGTCGTCACAATCTATTAGTCTTTCTTTAAGGTATGCTAGGTTTTGTTCTAT
>JAQVYQ010000046.1 GCA_028708575.1 Tissierellia bacterium | reverse complement strand
AGTTTGATTGCTCAAAGAAATCAAATCATAAGTATGGATTGGGATATGCAACATAGTGTTGTTAATGATGCAATTAGAACTACAGAATTTACACAGATAGCAGTAATTGATCCAAGTGGACTAGCTACATATGCTTCAGGTGAACATGGTCAAGAGGGATCTAACGAACATGTAAAAAGTGCATTAGCGGGAAATCCGTCTATATCAGATATATATTTTGATACCAAGCTTCAAATTCCTTTAATAAAGTTTGCTGTCCCAATTTATAGAGACATTGAAGTCGTTGGTGTTCTAGAAGGTTCAATGTTCAGCAATGTACTAAATAATATAATAGAGGAAATAAAGATTGGTGAGCTTGGCTATTCTTTTATGATTGACACTGAAGGTTCTATGGTAGCAAATCCTGATAGTGCAAAAGCAGTAGAACAATATAATGCTATTGAAGAAGCTAAAAATGATGAAAGCCATGCATCATTAGCAAGAGCTCTAGAAGACATAATTACGAAAAAGACTGGGTTAGAACCATATACTATTAATGGAGAAGATATGTATATCGGATATCAACCTGTTGAAAATACTAATTGGATATTAGGCATTGTAACTTATGAAGATGAAATTCTAGGTGATATCAATGCTCTAACTATGAGTATATCAATACTTGTAATAGTTATTCTTATAGCGGGAATTATTTTTACATATTTTATTGGTAGTAATATTGCAAATCCTATTATTGCAATACAAAATATCTCAGAGAGAATATCTGACTTAGACATAACTGAAGATGTGCCAAAGATGTATACGGAAAGAAAAGACGAAACTGGTAATCTGGCTAAGTCCTTACAAAATATTACTGATAATCTTAGAGAGATAATTGGAATGATTGATAAATCGTCAGAACAAGTAGTAGTAGCTTCTAAAGAGTTGACTTCTACCTCTCAACAATCTGCTCAATCTTCTGAAGAGGTTTCTAGAACTATAGAAGAAATTGCCAAAGGTGCATCAGAACAAGCTTCAAGTACGGAACAAGGGTCTACAAAGGCTGCACTACTTGGTACAGAAATTGATAGAAGTAAGGAAGATATGGCTTTATTAAATAGTGAAACTGATAAAGCATCTCTAATTGCTGCAGATGGCCTAAAAGATATGAATAAATTATCCGAAATTACTGAAGAATCAAGCCATATAATCGAAGAAATACATGATGTAATAATAAAAACAAATGAAAGTTCAGATAAGATTAATGAAGCTAGTGCAGTTATAGGCTCTATTGCTAGGCAAACAAATCTATTGGCTCTAAATGCTGCTATTGAAGCTGCAAGGGCTGGTGAAGCTGGTAGAGGTTTTGCAGTTGTAGCAGAAGAAATCAGAAAACTAGCTGAGCAGTCATCATCTTCTACTAAAGAAATAGAAGATATAGTAAAAGAATTACAAGTCAATTCAAGTAATGCAGTTAAAACTATGGATATAGTAAATTCTATTACAGGAGAACAAGTTGAAAAAGTAAATATGAGTAGTGAAAAGTACAATTCAATCTCTGAAGCATTAAAAACTGTAGATGAAAATCTTTCTAGAACAACTTCTACCATGAATGATATGGAAGAAGCTAAAAATCAAATTCTAGATACTTTACAAAACTTAACTGCAATTGCAGAAGAGAATGCTGCATCTACTCAAGAAGCAACAGCTTCAATCCAGGAACAAACTGCATCCGTTGAAGAAATCGCAGCTACAAGTGAAAGCTTAACTGAATTAGCACAAGATCTAAAGAATGCAATAGGGAAATTTAAAGTTTAAAAATTCAATGGCCTCAATAATCGCTTTAGGACAGGCAATTATTAAGGCCATTCTTTTAATATTTAACTAAAGTATTTACATAATAATTCTTTAACTTTTCTCTTCCCTTAAGATCATCTAATTCGATGATAAATTCACAAGCTACAACTACTCCACCTAAGGATTCTACTAATGCTGCTCCAGCTGATACAGTGCCTGCTGTAGCTAATAAATCATCTACAATGGCTATTCTGTCTCCCTTTGATAAAGCATCTGTATGTATTTCCAATGTATTTTTCCCATATTCTAATTCATATTCATAGCTTGTTGTTTCAGCTGGTAGCTTACCTGGCTTTCTAATTGGTACAAATCCTACTCCTAAGCCATAAGCAACTGCAGCTCCAAACAAAAACCCTCTAGCTTCTGGTCCAACAATAAAATCAATGTTTTTATCCTTTAAATCTTCAATTATTAAGTCCACAGACTGTTTAAATGCTTCTTTATCCTTTGTTAATGTTGTAATATCTTTAAAGCTAACTCCTTCTATAGGGAAGTTTTCAATTTCCCTAATTTTAGATTTAAGATCCAAGTTATTTCCCCCTTTTATCATTTCATACCCAGTAGAATGGGCACACGACAGTTTATATGATAATCTTCCAAATTGTTTATCTTCCTATAATTTTTAGTTAATGTAACTCCTCTGTATAGGGGATTGGTTTGTATGGTTTATATAGTCTAAAGCAATTTTAGCACCATTGTCCATACCTTGGCAACCTGCTAATAATACTATATCATTTTTATGGGTTCTTTTTAGAGTAAAGTTTATTGCTTCCTCTAGCCTATCAAATATTATTAATTTTATTCCTGCTTCTTTGATTATTTCTTTAAATACTGTTTCCTCTTCTTCTGAAACAGTATCTTTAGAGGTTACACTATCTATACTCTTTGTACCTATTACTTCTTTTATATTTAATCTATCCTTCCAGGATACAAGGGTCTCTGCATTTTCTCTATTTACTGTTATACCTCTATTACCTCTGATAGCGTATAATAGATGCAGTTGGTTACAATTAATATGACTTAGGGTTTCAAGACTTACATTTATATTCTTTTGATTGGCAAAGTGATCGTCTATTATAAGGAAATCTTTTTCATAAACATATTCAAATCTTCTTTCTACGCCAGCAAACTCAGACATTGATTTTTGAATAGTTTTAATAGCTATTCCATCTGTCAATGCAATAACTGTAGCTACTAAAGCATTTTCTACAGAGTGAAGCCCTGGTATACTTAAATTGATTTCGAATTCATTTTTCTCTATAATCTTTCCAAAGGCTTGGAAAGATTCTCTTATGACTACAGTAAATCTTGCCCTTCCTTTAACTAGTTTTAAGTCTTTTACATATATATTTGCACTTTCATCTTTAGTTGAATATGTAATTACTGTTGCTTGAGTCTGGTTAACTAAAGTTCTTATGTGCTCATCATCAATATTTAACAATGCATAGCTTTCTTTCTTAGCTTTTCTTATCAAGCTTGATTTAGCATCCCAATATTTTTCAAAGGACCCATGTTGATCTATGTGTTCTCTGCTAAAATTATTAAAAGAAACAATATCATAGTCTACATCATTGACTCTATATAGCTCTAATGCCATAGATGATACTTCCATTAGTGCTATTTTTATATCTTCATTTCGCATATCCCTAAATATTTTCTGCAAGTCTAAACTCTCAGGTGTTGTCAATTCAGAAGGTACACTTCTTCCTCCTACTTTATTGATTACGCTACCTACTAGTCCAGTTTTATAACCTAATGATTCATAAATATGATTTAACATGTATGTAGTTGTAGTCTTGCCATTAGTGGCAGTTACCCCTATAACCTTCATTTCTTTAGAAGGATACTCATAAAACTTTGCACTTATTTCTGATAATGATTTTCTTGAATTCTCTACCTTAAATTGTGGTAAATCACAGTCTTCTATAAATTCTTCTACTAATACAGCAACAGCACCATTTTTCTCAGCACTTTTAACATATTTGTGACCATCTGTTAAATAACCTCTTACTGCAACATAGATAAAGCCTTCATCTACTCTTTCTGAATGATAAGCTATTCCCATTATATCAATATTATCTTGGTAGTTCTTTTCATCTATAATATTTAATGGCTCTAGTAGTTCTTTTATGTACATAATTACACCTACCCTTATAGTTATTCCTCATTAGTTATTATTGTGAACTCCTCGGCAATTGAATTACCGAGGTTTCACCTTGGTTATCATATTTTACAGGGATTGTTCTTTCTCTATATCCCAAATTTCTGTAGCATATTCTGTTAATGTCCTATCTGAGCTGAATTTACCTGAATTAGCTAGGTTCATCCAACATTTCTTTGCCCAGTTAATTCTATCTTTATATTCATCATTGATTTTTTGTTGAGCATTTCTATAGCTTTCAAAATCTCTTAATACAAAATACCTATCAGGTCTTTCCCAGTTTGCGCCTTTAAGGAGTGAGTCATATAGTTCTGCATATCTTCCAGTAGCTTTATCATCAAATGTACCATCTACTAGAGAATCAACCACTCTTCTTAGTCCAGGAACATTATTATAATAATCATGTGGATTATAGTTATTCTTTATTTCTTCAATTTCTTCAACTCTTAATCCAAATACAAAATTGTTTTCTTCCCCTGCTTCTTGGAATATTTCAATATTTGCTCCGTCATAGGTTCCTAATGTTGGAGCTCCATTTATCATGAATTTCATATTCCCAGTGCCTGATGCCTCCTTACCAGCAGTTGATATTTGCTCTGATACATCAGCAGCTGGAAATAGTCTTTCTGCATAGGATACTTTGTAATTTTCTACAAATACAACTTTGATTTTTCCATTTATGTCTTTATCATTATTTACTAAGTCTGCTAAATCATTTATGAATTTTATTATGGTCTTGGCTCTGTAATACCCTGGTGCCGCCTTAGCTCCAAATATAAATGTTCTAGGTACAAAGTCCAAATCTGAATTTTCTTTTAACTTATAATACAAGTCTAAGATATTGAATGCATCAAGTAGCTGTCTTTTATATTCATGCATTCTCTTTATTAGAATATCATACATTGAATTGGAATCAACTTCTATTCCTTCATGTTTTTTAATATATTCAGCAAGTTGTACTTTCTTCCTATGCTTTATATCAAGAAATCTTTTTAATACATTTTCATCATTTATATACTTTTCTAATTCTTTAAGCCTTGACAAATCTACAATCCATTCATCAGAACCAAGTAGTTCTGTGAAAAGTCCTGCAAGCTCTGGATTAGATTGCAATAACCATCTTCTTTGAGTTACACCATTTGTCTTATTGCTAAATTTTTGCGGGTATATTCTATACCATTGATTCAATTCTCTATCCTTTATTAGCTCTGAATGAATTTTTGCTACTCCATTAATGGACTTAGAGCCGTATATTGCAAGATGAGCCATTTTTATTGAATCATGTTGGATTATTTCATATTCATATTTTGCAGAATTATATATACCTTTCTCCTCTAATTCTTCCATTAATTGATTGTTTATTTTTACTATTATATCAAATATATTAGGCAATAGGGATTTATACAGCCTTACAGGCCATTGCTCTAATGCTTCTGCTAAAAGTGTATGGTTTGTATAAGCAAAAGTTTTAATTACTATTTCCCAGGCCTTATCCCATGATATATTTTCTTCCTGAGTTAGTATTCTCATTAACTCAGGTATAGCTACTGTGGGATGTGTGTCATTTAATTGTATAGCGTGGTATTCTGCAAAATCGTCAAAAGGACTAGCAGTCTTCTTATAGTTTCTAACTATATCTTGTAATGAAGCTGACACAAAGAAATACTGTTGCTTTAATCTTAGTAGTTTTCCTTCATCATTAGAGTCATTTGGATATAAGACTTTCCCAATATTTTCTGCATTATTTTTTTCTTTTACTGCTAAATCATAATTTTGATTGTTAAAGGCTTCAAAATTAAATACCTCTAAAGGTTCTGCCATCCATAATCTAAGAGTATTTATTGTGTTTGATTTATATCCAATAATTGGTGTATCATAAGGAACTGCATATATTTCACAGTCAGAAAAAGTGATCTTTACTCTTTCGTCTTCTTTCCTTATTGACCAGGGGTCTCCATACTTAAGCCACCTATCAGCCTCTTCCACTTGAAAACCATCTACAAATTTTTGTTCAAATATACCAAATGCATATCTTATTCCATACCCTGTTAAAGGGTAATTTAATGTAGCTGCAGAATCTAAAAAACAAGCTGCGAGCCTTCCAAGGCCGCCGTTCCCAAGCCCTGCATCTTCTTCAGCTTCTTCAATCGCATCATAATGAATTCCCATTTCTTCTAACATAGACTCTATCTCATTTTTGATATTATGATTTATTAGATTATTTGAAAGAGCTCTTCCCATTAAATATTCGGAAGATAAATAATATGCTCTTTTTTTACCATCAAATTTCTTTTCAGATTCTTTCCATAGTGGAACTATTTCTTCTATTAGCGCTTTTGCTAATGATGTATTCTTTTCATATATATTACATTCGTTAAGGCTTTTTCCAAAGCTACTTAATGCGTAACCATTCATTCTTCTTTTTACCATTTCCTTATGTTCCAAAGAAACCCCCCTCTCGCTCTTATATATATTATCCATCACTTACTGACTTTAAACAAGATAACTTACATATTCCTTCATATATATTCTTTATTTAATAGTTTGTGCAATATTATGTAGTTTACATTAATTACTATTTTATTGCAAGTAGAATAAAGGAACCGTCAATCATTGGTATGATTCCAACAATTGACGGACTATTAGCCTTCAAGATATGCTTTTCTAACTTTTTCATTGTTTAATAATTCTTCTGATTTTCCTTCTAATTCTATTTCACCATTTCTAATTATATAAGCTCTATCAGAAAGTTTTAATGCCATATTTGCATTTTGTTCTACTAAAAGTACTGTGGTACCATCTTCATTTATGTTTTTAATAACAGAAAATATTTCATTTACTATTATTGGAGCAAGGCCCATTGAGGGTTCATCTAATAATAATAGTTTTGGCTTAGACATTAAGCCTCTACCTATTGCAAGCATTTGTTGTTCTCCACCTGATAGTGTTCCTGCTAATTGTTGTTTTCTTTCTTCAAGTATTGGGAACAATTCAAAAACTTTATTATAATCCTTATTGATACCTTCTTTATCTTTTCTTGTATATGCACCCATTTCCAGATTCTCCATGATGCTCATTTGAGGGAATATTCTTCTACCTTCAGGAACATGTGAGAGTCCTAGTTTTACTATGTCTGGCGCAGGTACTGAATTAATTTTCATGCCGTCAAGTAATATATATCCACTTTTCGACTTTTCCAGGCCAGAAATTGTTCTTAGAGTTGTTGACTTACCAGCTCCATTTGCACCTATTAAGGAAACAATCTCTCCAGGATTTATATTAAGGTTTAAACCCTTTAAGGCATGAATGGCTCCATAGTACACATTCAAATCCTTTAATTCTAGCATTAATTTGCCTCCTCACCTAAATAAGCCTTTATTACTCTAGCATTATGTTGTATTTCATCTGGATTTCCATTTGCTATTAAATGTCCATAGTCAAATACACATATTCTTTCACATATATTCATTACTAAAGACATATCATGCTCTATCAATATAATTGTAAGATCAAATTGCTCTCTTATCCATTTAATAAGCTCCATAAGTTCTGCTGTTTCCTTTGGATTCATACCTGCAGCAGGTTCATCTAACAATAAAAGTTTAGGATCAGCAGCAAGGGCTCTTGCTATTTCTAATCTTCTTTGATCTCCATAAGGTAGATTTGTTGCAAGTATATCTTTTTTGTCTAACAGATCAAATTTTTCTAATAATTTTAAAGCTTTTTCACGTGTTTCTGATTCTCCTGTAAAATATGAAGGCAATCTAAATAATGATGATGCAACTCCATATGTCATTCCATTATGAAACCCTATGAGACAATTGTCCAATACAGTCATCTTATTAAACAATCTGATGTTTTGGAACGTTCTAGCCACTCCATATTGTGTCATCCTATGTGGTTTAAAATCCTTTGATAAAACTTTTGCATTTAAATCATATTCTATTTCTCCATCTGTTGGTAGGTAGATTCCCGTCAACAAGTTGAAAAATGTAGTTTTCCCTGCTCCATTAGGACCGATCAAACCAATGATTTCGCCTTTTCCTACTTCTAAACTTACATCTGTGACAGCTTTTATTCCCCCGAAGGATTTTGATAAATTACTTACCTTTACTACTGACATTATGTTTGACCTCCTTTTTATTTAATAATCTAAACTCTGTATCACCCATTATACCTTGCGGTCTAAATAACATTATTAGGAATAAGATTACTGCATATATTACCATTCTTAAATCTGGTATGCTTTGTAATAATGTAGATATTACAGTTAGTGACAGCGCTCCTATTATTGAACCTGGTATGCTTCCTAATCCACCAAATACTACCATTACTAAAATATCTATAGATTTCATAAAACCAAAAGAGTCTGGTTTAATAAAATAGAAGTAATTTGCATATAAGCTGCCTGCAATGCCTGCAAAGAATGCTCCTATTGCAAATGCTAATACTTTGTAAAATGTAGTGTTAATCCCCATAGCTTCTGATGCAATTTCATTTTCTCTAATAGAAATACACGCCCTACCATGAGATGATTTTACGAAGTTGCTAATTAATACTACTGTTAAGACAACCATAATAAATGTATAATTCCAATTTGTATACTGTGGTATATCGTTAAAACCAATTGCACCGCCAATATAGTCATTATTTAAAGCAAGAACTCTGACTATTTCTCCAAATCCTAGTGTTGCAATAGCTAGATAATCCCCTTTAAGTCTTAATGTAGGAATGCCTATTAGTATACCAGCTAATGATGCAACTAGTCCTGACATTAATATAGCGAAAATAAATGGCGAATTAAAATTTCTAGTCAAAACAGCAGAAGTATATGCTCCTATTGACATAAATGCTGCATGACCTAAAGAAAATAATCCAGTAAATCCAACTATTAAATTTAGGCTTACAGCTAATATAATGTTTATTCCAATTAGTACAATATTTAACTCTATATAGGAGTCGATAATTCCAACGCTAACTAACACATTTCCAATAATAATTATTGCAACTAATATAATAATTTGTATAATATTATTCTTATTAAATGCTTTCATTTCTATCGCCTCCTATACCTTTTCTTTTACGTCTTTGCCTAGTAATCCAGAAGGTTTAAGCAATAAAACTATGATTAATATTGCAAAAGCCACTGCATCTTTATATATTGAACCACCATAGGCACTAACAAGTGTCTCTATCAATCCAAGGGAGAAGCCACCTAGTACTGCACCTGGAATCAGACCTATGCCTCCCAAAACAGCAGCTACAAAGGCCTTTAGTCCTGGACCAGATCCCATTAAAGGATTTATTGTATTATAATAAATGCCGACTAATACCCCTGCTGCACCTGCTAATGCAGACCCAATTGCAAATGTTACAGAAATAACCTTATCTACACTAATTCCCATAAGCTCTGCAGCATCTTTATCTTGTGATACGGCTCTCATGGCTTTACCTGTCTTTGTTTTACGAACTACATATTGTAATAAAACCATTAGTATTACTGTTATTCCAAGGATATAAATATTCCTTGTATCCAATATTACTTTACCATCAAATAGCATTAATCTTTCACTGTCTACAACTTCTGGGAAAGTTCTAGTTTCAGGACCTACAAAATATACCATTATATATTGTAGGAATAAAGATACTGCTATTGCTGTTATAAGCAATGATATCCTTGATGAACTTCTAAGTGGTTTGTATGCTACTTTCTCGATTAATATGCCTAATATACTACATGTTATCATTGAAATAATTAATGACGGGATAAATCCTAAACCTAGAAAAGTTGTTAATGCATATCCCACAAAAGCACCCATCATATAAATCTCTCCATGTGCAAAGTTTATTAAATTAATAATTCCATATACCATTGTATATCCAAGAGCAATCAGAGCATATATACTTCCGAGAGATATTCCATTTATTAATTGCTGAATAACAAACTCCATTATTAACTTCCTTTCTATTATAAATATGTCTTTAAGAGGAATCCCTTAAAGACATATTAGTTGATTATTACTTAGGATCTAATTTCTTTAAGAATTCTGGTTCTCCATTTACTACTTTATTAATTGTAATTGATTTAACTGGGTTATGAAATTCATCTATTGACACAAGGCCTGTTACGCCTT
Source organism: Tissierellia bacterium (assembly GCA_028708575.1). GTDB lineage: Bacteria > Bacillota > Clostridia > Tissierellales > Tissierellaceae > UBA3583. Next base: position 5,466 of record JAQVYQ010000046.1, on the reverse strand, counting down.
CAAAACCGTCTGTTTCTTCTAAAGCTAATTTAAGCTTTTCAGAATCTACTTCTCCAGCTCTTTCTAAAGCATCTTTGAAAAAGTATCCTAAATCATAGCCTAAAGCATTAAATGCATTTGGTTGTTTAGCATTTTTAGCTTCAAAAGCTTGGTTAAATTTCACTACGCTTTCAGCAGTGTCATTAGGTGAATAGTGACTTGAATAGTATACATCATTTGCTTCTCCAGCAAGTTCTGAAAACTTTGGTGCTTCGTAACCATCAGCGCCTAATATAGGAGCTTCTATTCCTAAGTCTCTTGCTTGTTTTACTATAAGGCCAGTTTCTTCATAATATCCTGGTACAAATAATACTTCTGGATTTAAAGCTTTGATATTTGTTAATACTGCTCTAAAGTCTGTTTCTTTTGCTTGATATGCTTCTGTTCCTAATATTGTACCACCAGATGCTTCAAATGTTTCAGTAAATGCTTTTGTAAGACCTTGAGCATAATCACTTGTTGAATCTGCTAATATTGCTGCATTTTTAAATGATAGATCATTTAATGCAAATTCTGCCATCATAACTCCTTGGAAAGAATCACTAAAACAAGTTTTAAATACATATGGTCTTACAGTTCCTTGAGTATCAAGTGTAATATCGTCTGCTGTTGCAGATGCAGATATTAAAGGAATCTTGTTTTCATTAGCTGCAGGAATTGCTGCTTTTGTATTACCTGAAGTAGCAGGTCCCAATAAAGCAATAGCACCATCTCTAGCTAATCTAGCTGAAACGTTAGCAGATTCTGTATCGGAGGATTTATTGTCCATAGTCATTATGTCTAATTGTTTCCCAAAGATACCGCCTGCATCGTTGATTTCTTCTAAGGCCATTTGAAGGCCGTCATTTAAGTCAACACCATAAGAAGCTACTGCTCCTGTTAATTCATAGTTAACTCCTACCTTTATTGTATCTCCTGTGCTTGCTGTACCTCCTGTTGTTGTGCCACTAGAACATCCAACAACTAAACTTAATACTAATGCCATTGATAATATAACTAATAATCTTTTTTTCACTTTTACACTCTCCTTACAAATTATAAATTATTTAGCTCTTACGTCAAAAGGTAATAAAAAAGCCTCTACATGTATTTAGATACACGTAGAGGCAATATTTGCGTTACCACTCCACTATATAATTATCTCACGATAATTAACTCATTAGGTTCTTAAAGATTTCCCTTTGCAAACCATAGCCTTCTAACGGGGCTTAACGTTATGACTTACTTAGTTTCAGTCATACAACTCCAAAGTGACAGATCCCTATAAAATCAATACTAGTTTTCACCAACACTAGCTCTCTGTACTTGATTATACTTAATAGTTCACGCTTTTTCATTGTTTTATTATTCAAATCTACTTCTTGCAAGAATCATAATATTAATCTAATATAGCATGATTGAATATTAATGTCAACAACTTTTTTTATTATTTTTTAATATTTCTTAGTGAATATTTTCACTATCAATTTAACTATACTAATCAGATGTATTTATTATTTCATCTAGTTTTTTCTTGTCCTTTATAATAATGACTTTATTTCCTTGAAATTCAATAAGACCTGAGTCTTTAAATAGATTTAATTTTCTTGTCATAGTCTCTCTAGATATTCCAGTGTAGCTTCCCATTTCTTCCCTATTAATGGAAAGTTCCAAAACAATACCCTCATCAGTTATTTTACCAAAATCATCTATTAGATCTAGGAGTAAATTTGCAACTTTCCCATCTACGTTTGAAGTGGTTAACCTTGTTATTAAATCCTCTGCCCATCTAATTCGCTCATAGGCTTTTTCTAATATTTTTAGAGTTATTGTTGGGTTTTTTAAAGCTATTTCATCAAATTTGCTTTTAGTTAAGGTACTGATTCTAGTTTGTTCTAAAGCTACAGCATTGTATTTATATTCGTCTTCTTTCATCAGATTAAATGCTCCAACAAAATCTCCTTTTGAATAGATATATAATATTTGTTCTCTACCATCAATGGTATAATTATATATCTTCATTCTACCTGAGCATACAATAAATAATTTATCTGCCTTATCTCCAGTCTGAAATATCATTTCACCTTTGTCATAGCTTTTAAAAGCTACTCCTTCGGAAATCATATCTATTTCCTTATCATTTAAGCTAGACAATAAAGGTACTTTATTAAGGCATATATTTCCTGAACATAATGAACAATCTTTGCATATAGATATTTTAATCACCTGCCACTTCAAGAATATTATATTATATGATTTTTTTGTGTTTTGTTGCTCTTTCTTTTTCAATTATTAACATATCTGATAACATTTTCTGATATTCCATTGCTTTATCAGCATTCATTTCAGGAACATCTTTCAAGCTATACTCTATACCAAGACTGTCATATTTTTCAACTGCCATTGTATGATATGGTAATACTTCTATTCTATCTATTTTATGTGCCAAATGTCCAATATTATTAAATAATTCTTTTATTGCTTCCTCATTATCTGTAATGCCAGGAACCATAACATGTCTAATCCATATCTTGCCCTTGAAATTATCAAGATATGATAGAAATTTATAGAATCCACTCATAGGAGCTCCTGTAAGACTTTTATAACCTTTATTATTAAAATGTTTTATATCTAATATTAATGTGTCAACATATTTTAAGATTTCTCTAAAGTGCTTTTCATTTCCATATCCACTGGTGTCCACTGTTGTATTAAATCCATTTTCTTTTAATAATTTAAGTGCTTCTATTAAGAATTCTCCTTGCAGTAAAGGTTCTCCACCTGAAAAAGTAATTCCACCACCTGATTTATCATAATATATTTTATATCTCTTTGCTAATTTTAGAACCTCTTCTGCTGTTATCTCCTTGTTGGAGAACATGTTTTGACTATCAGGATTATGGCAATATGTGCATCTTAAAGGACAGCCCTGTAAAAATATTACACTTCTTATCCCTGGTCCATCTACTAAACCCATTGTTTCAATTGAATGTAGTCTGCCTTTCATTATAATCACCTTTCTTAGAAGGGGATGGGTGGAAGCCATCCCCTAACATGGTTGTTATGGCTTAAAACCAAGAAATTTCATTAACAACTGGCATGGAATGTTCTACTTATTACTTCTTGTTTTTGTTCTTGAGTCAATCTATTAAAGTGTACTGCGTATCCTGATACTCTTATTGTTAGGGTTGGATATTTTTCAGGATATTCCATTGCATCTATTAACAATTCTCTATTTAAAACATTTACATTTAAATGGAATGCACCTTGACCAAAATACCCGTCCATTAAAGCTACTAGATTATTTAATTTATCATCAATAGATTTGCCTAATGCATTTGGAACTATTGAAAATGTATTAGATATTCCGTCTTGACAAATATTTGCATATGGTAATTTAGCTACTGAGTTTAGAGATGCTAATGCTCCATTTTCATCTCTTCCATGCATTGGATTTGCCCCAGGTGCAAATGGTTGACCTTTTTTTCTACCATCTGGAGTCGAGCCTGTTTTCTTTCCATAAACTACATTAGATGTTATTGTTAAGACGGATAGTGTATGCTCTGCATTCCTGTAGGTTGGAGTTTTTTTAAGTTCCTCGCTAAACTTTGTAACTATATCAATTGCTATATCATCTACTCTATCATCATCATTTCCGTATTTAGGAAAGTCCCCTTCTATTTCAAAATCTATTGCTAAACCATTTTCATCTCTAATTGGTCTTACCTTCCCATATTTTATTGCACTTAATGAATCTGCTACTATGGAAAGTCCTGCTATTCCAAAAGCCATGTATCTATGAACTTCTGTGTCATGCAAAGCCATTTGTCCTTTTTCATAAGCATACTTGTCATGCATAAAGTGAATTGTATTCATAGTATCTACATATAGTTCTGCTAATTTCCCGATTACTTTATTATAGCTTTTCATTACCTTATGATAATCTAAGACTTCATCATCCATAGTTTCAATTCCATCAAAGACTTTTATTAGTTTCCCGTCTTTAGATTTCTTAACTTCTTCTAGACCACCATTTATTGAATATAAAAGTGCTTTTGCTAAATTTGCTCTTGCGCCGAAGAATTGCATATCCTTGCCGACTCTCAATGCTGATACACAACAAGCAATTGCGTAGTCATCACCATATATAGGTCTCATAAGGTCGTCATTCTCATATTGTATTGCACCTGTATCAATACTCATCTTTGCACAGTATTTTTTAAAATCCTCTGGTAAATCATTAGACCATAGAACTGTCATATTTGGTTCAGGTGCAGGACCAAGGTTTGTAAGAGTATGAAGGAATCTAAAAGAAGTTTTAGTAACCAATGTTCTACCGTCTAATCCCATACCACCAATAGATTCAGTAATCCAATTAGGGTCTCCTGCAAATAGTTCATCATAGTCAGGTGTTCTTAAATGTCTTACAATTCTAAGTTTTATTACAAATTGATCTATTAATTCTTGGGCTTCTACTTCTGTTAGTATGCCATTTTTTAAATCTCTTTCAATATATATGTCTAAGAATGTTGTATTTCTACCTATAGACATTGCAGCTCCATTGTTTTCTTTAACTGCTGCTAAATATCCAAGGTACAAATGTTGTACTGCTTCTTTTGCATTTGATGCAGGTTCTGAAATATCAATTCCGTAAGATAATGCCATGGCCTTTATTTCATCTAATGCTCTAATTTGTTCCGATACTTCTTCTCTATGCCTAATAGTTTCTTCTGTTGAGTTGCCTTTTAGGTTTTCCTTATCCTTTATTTTTTGCTCTTTCAAAAAGTTAATACCATATAAAGCTATTCTTCTATAGTCGCCAATGATTCTACCTCTGCCATATGCGTCTGGTAGTCCTGTTAATAATCCTACAGTTCTAGCAGTTCTCATTTCTTTTGTATATGTGTCAAACACACCTTGATTGTGAGTCTTTCTGTAAGAATTGAAGCTTTCTTCTAGACTATCTTCCATTTCTACTTTGTATGCATTTAATGAATCCTTTACCATTCTATAGCCGCCATATGGGTTTACTATTCTTTTTAGAGGCTCATCTGTTTGTAAGCCAACTACTACTTCATTGTCCTTATCTATATATCCTGGAGAATAATTGTTAATACCGGAGAACCTGGATGTATCTATTTTTACTTTGCCAGTAAGGACTTCCTCTTGGATTAATTTTTCTGTCTTATTCCATAATGCTTTTGTTTTAGGTGATATTCCTACTAAAAATTCTTCATTACCTTCATAGGCTTTATAATTTCTTACTATAAAATCACGAACATCTATATTTTCATTCCATTTACCGTCTATAAATTCTTCCCAACTTTTCATATTTATCTTCCTTTCTTTATTAACTGAGAAGTGTCTTTCTTTGTCTCTATTATATAAACGATTAGGAAATGAAGCAGTGATTGTAGTCACAATTTGTTGAACTAATCATATTTTTTG